>CAMDRK010000177.1 GCA_945906715.1 Nitrospira lenta | reverse complement strand
CATGGACCAAGGCATCGGAATCGGAATGTCCCAACAAACCCTTGTTGTGGGGCACTTCGACCCCGCCAAGTATCAGCTTTCGTCCTGGTCCCAACGGATGAACGTCGTAGCCGCAGCCCACTCGCATCGTCATAGGCTCTCCTCATGATTCGCCACGCAAACTTTGCCGCGAGACAGTCGGAACGGGCGCGCCGCGAAGTTCGAAGTTCAGGGTTCGAAGTTCTGAAAACCTCGAACTTCGAACCTCGAACCGTCGTCCGTCTTGCGCGTCCCGCTCCCCGTGATTCGCGACGCCAGAATCGCCTCGCCGATCACCAGGTCTTCAGGCCTCGTCACTTTGATATTCTCTCCGCTTCCTTCCACCACCGCCACAGAGTGCCCGAGCCACTCCACTAGGAAGGCATCGTCGGTAGCCCGAATCCCTTCGGCATGCGCTTTTCCATGGGCGGTCTCGATCCAGTCCCGTCGAAAGGCCTGCGGCGTTTGGGCGAGCCACAAGGGAGCGCGATCGACCGTTCGCTCAATTATCCCATCCGCCCGTACCTGCTTCACAGTATCCCGCATTGGAAGCGCGATAATTGCCGCACCCTCTTTCCTTGCCGCAGCCACAACCTCCGTGATCATCCGGATCGTCAGAAAAGGTCGAACGGCATCGTGGATGAGCACGATTTCCGTGTCTGATGGGACCTCCGCAAGCGCATGCCGTACCGAATCCTGACGCTCAGCGCCGCCTGCCACCACCTTTATCACTTTGGTGAAGCGATAGTGCGAGACGATCTCCTTCTCGCAATATTCGATATCTGCAGATGGAACGGCAAGAATGATTCGGTCGACCACGGGAGCGGCTTGCAACGTTCGCAGCGACTGAATGATGAGCGGCTCACCACCCAACGATAGAAATTGCTTGGGAACGGAGCCGCCCATCCGAAGCCCGCGGCCTGCAGCCGGCACGAGCGCCACGACTAAAGACGCCTGCCTAGGAAGAGCGTCTGTCTGGTCTGTTTGGTCCATCTGGTCTGTTCGGTCTGTCTGGTCTGTCTGGTCTGTTCGGTCTGTTCGGTCTGTCTGGTTATCTTCATCCAAGCAAACACACGAGACAGACCGGATAGACCAGATGAACCGGCTAAGGCCTCAGCGTGAGATAAATCGCTTGGCCCTTCCGTTTGAGCAGCAAGAGGACCGCTTGATCCTTGGCAAGGCTGGAAGCGGCTTGTTCATAGGACTTGAGCGAGCTCACCGCCTTACGATTGACTTCGAGAATAATGTCGCCTTCGCGCACACCCATTTCTTCCGCCGTGCTTCCAGACTTGACCCTGACCACCACCACACCGCGCTCGACGCCCTTCAATCCATACCGAGTAGCCAGTTCCTCGTTCACCTCACGGACCTCAAGATCCGAGAGGAGCCCCGTCGGCACCGATGACTCTCTGCGCTCCTCTGCGCCAGGCTGTCCCAACGATTTGGGCTGTTCCACTATCGCAACATCGATCGTCTTCGGCTTCTTGTCCCGGATCAACTTGACCGAGACCTTCTTTCCGATCGGAGTCTGTGCAACGGCATTCCGCAAATGCGTCGGCGAATCCATCGACTTGCCGTCATATTCAATAATGACATCTGCGCGCTCAAATCCTGCTTTCTTCGCAGGACTATCGTCCATGACATCGCTGACGAGCACGCCCTTCGTTTCGGTGATACCAAACTGTGTGGCCAGCTCAGGAGTCAAATCTTGAATCGCGACACCAAGCCAGCCACGGACGACCTTCCCCGTTCGCACCAATTGATCCATGATAGCGCGTGACAGGTTGCTCGGCACCGCAAACCCGATCCCCATGCTGCCGCCGCTTTGGCTGAAGATCGCCGTATTGATCCCGACTAATTCGCCACGCACATTGACCAACGCGCCTCCGGAATTGCCCGGATTGATTGCCGCATCGGTTTGGATGAAGTCTTCGTACTCGGCAATACCCATACTGGCCCGTCCGACTGCACTCACGATTCCCATCGTCACGGTCTGGGTAAGCCCAAACGGACTCCCCACGGCCAACACGTACTCCCCAACTTCGAGTTGATCGGAGTCAGCCCAGGGAATGGTTGAGAGCCCCGTCGCTTCGATTTTCACGATCGCGATATCCGTCTTCGCATCGGTGCCAATCAGCTTGCCCTTGAACTCCCGCTTGTCCGACAGAAAGACCCGAATGTCGTCTGCCTTGTTCACCACATGATTATTGGTGACGATCAAACCATTGGATTCCACAATGACCCCGGACCCCTGGCCGCGCTCTTTTGGCTCTCGCTGGGGGGCCTCCCGCTTGGAAAATTCATCGCCGAAGAACTTGCGGAAAAACGGATCGTCGAGGGGCGAGCCGTGAGGGTTTTCTCCTGGTTTTCCGCTTCGCGTCGCCGAGATATTGACGACTGCCGGCTTCACCAATTTGGCAATCTCAACGAAGTTTTTCCCACTCCCTCCTCCCATCGGCAACTGTGGCGCGGTCGCCACTGGAAGAGCGATAGGGCTGGGGATCGGCTCAGGCCCGGCCGTGCCAGTCGGCAGCCAATTCAGGTTAGAAGCCACCACGACCCCGATGATAATCCCCCCGGCGATCAAGATCCACGGAACCAGCCAGGCGCGAACGAGTTTCATAGATAATCCTTGCTCTTCATCCCTCGTGGACCGAACGATTCACCCGCCTACGCAGGAAGCCACGGCTGTGAAGCTGTGGAGGAATGCGTAGCGGGTGTCCTCCGAAGCCTTGGCGAAGGAGGACATGCTTCGGCGGGTTTCGCCGAAGATACAAAATGGACCACGGCTGTAAAGCCGTGGGGCTCCACACACAATTGCCACATCCCCCGGCTCATTGTATTTTGCCGGAATAGATTCCCATGATGGTATTGAGGAACTTTAATGCCTCCGCCTTAGGCCGCTGGAACGAGTTCCGGCCAATGATGGAGCCAAAGCCGCCTCCGTCACGAATGGCGCGCGCCTCCTCGAACACATGCTGGTCCTCGCTCTTGGCCCCTCCGGAGAAAATGACGATCCGGCGCCCATCGAACGAGCTCTGCACCACATGCTTGACCCGCTCCGCCAAGGTCGCGATCGGAATCTTGGCCGATTCGTACACCTTCTTCGCCGCAGCCTGCTCAAGATGCGCCGTAGGAAGCTTGACCTTTATGAAGTGGGCGCCGAGCTGGGCTGCAATCTGCGCCCCATAGGCCACCACATCGATCGCCGTCTCCCCTTCCTTACTGAGTATCGACCCGCGCGGGTACGACCATACGACGACCGCCAACCCACAGTCCTTCGCCTCTTCTGCAATCGCGCGCAATTGTTGATACATGGTGTTGCAGTGCGATGACCCAGGATAGATCGTGAATCCGACCGCCGAGCACCCGAGCCGGAGCGCATCTTTCACGCTGCCGGTGACCGAGGGCAAGGGGTCTTTCTCGTCATGCAAGACATCGTGATTGTTCAACTTCAGAATCAGCGGAATCCGGCCGGCGAATTCAGCGGCGCCGGCTTCGAGAAATCCCAGCGGAGCCGCGTAGGCATTGCAGCCGGCATCGACCGCCAACTGAAAATGATAGAGGGGGCTATACCCTCCTGGATTGGCGGCAAAACTCCGGGCCGGACCATGCTCGAATCCTTGGTCCACGGGAAGGATGACCAACTTACCAGTCCCTGCCAATTGCCCATGGAGCAACAGACGGGCGATGTTCGTTTTTGTTCCCGCATTGTCGCTGCTGTACCAGCTGAGAATCTCCTGTACCCGATCAGCCATGTCTCTCCTCCCGTGGGTTCGTGAATCGTTCCGAATCAGGCATTCAGGCTGAAGGCTTTTAGGCTGAAGGCCGGAGATCCGAACACTTCAGCCTGAACCCCTTCAGCCTTTCCACCTGGGCCATTAACGTCTTCCTTGAATGAATTCCTCTGCGTCGCGCACGTCCTCCGCACTGCCGATGATCAACGGCACCCGTTGATGCAGTTGCTTCGCCTCCACGTCCAGGATGCGCATGGCGCCGGTGCTGGCTCTGCCGCCCGCTTGTTCCACAACCATCGCCAAGGGATTCGCTTCGTATAATAACCGAAGCTTGCCCTCCGGCTTCTCTATCTCGCCGGGATAAAGATAGATGCCTCCTCCGAGGAGAATCCGATGCACGTCGGCCGCCAGACAACCGGAATAGCGTACGCTATAGGGACGCCCGGTCGCTGTATCCTTAACTTTCAAACTGTCGATATACTTTTGCGTTCCTCCAGGCCACTTATGATAGTTGCCTTCGTTCGCGCCATAGACCTTGCCACGAGTAGGAACTCGGATCTGTTCGTGCGATAGAACATACTCGCCGATGCCAGGATCCAACGTAAATCCATAGACTCCTTGGCCAGTCGTATAGACCAACATCGTGCTCGACCCGTAGAGGAGATAGCCAGCGGCCACCTGCTCTGTTCCCTTGCGGGCAAGGTCATCCTTGGTCGGCATTCGGTCGCTGTGCCCGGACGTCACGACAGAAAAAATCGCGCCAAGCGGCATGTTGCAGTCCGTATTCGATGAGCCATCGAGGGGATCGAACAACAGCATGTATTTGGCCCGCGGCCAATTCTCCGGAAGCAGGACAGGTTTTTCCATCTCTTCCGATGCCAGCGCGCACGCAAGTCCGTTCTGGCGGAATACCTTGAGAAAGGTTTCGTTTGCAATCTCATCCAGCTTCTTGACTGTCTCCCCCTGCACATTGATTTCTCCGGTCGTTCCCAGGATATCGATCAGCCCTGCACGTCTGAGATCCTGCGCAATGAGTTTCCCGACCAGGCCGATCTGGGACAGAAGAGCGGCAAGTTCCCCGGTGACTCCCATGTGAGCCGCCGGCTTCTGGGTGATAAAGCTGCTTAAAGTAAGAGGAAACTGTCCCATGATGATAGGGGTGAGTATAACCGTTTTGCATGAGGCGGGCAACGAATGGCTGACACCATCACGGGGTTGGGAGAGGAGCCGGCAATCCGCTGACGAGATCGGCCACAATCGACCCGATGATGACCTTGGCCTTCATGCGAACCGGAATACGACGGTCATCGTTGGTAAACCATACCCGGATGTTGCCCTGGTTCAGGAAGAGACCTTGGAACGGCATGACAACCAGCACGCGAACCGTTTCAACCTCCCCCCACGGGCCGCTGACCGTCTCGATCTCCTCGACGCGCGCCTCAATAGCGCGGTTCTTTTTATCATGGTACACATTCATCGTCAGAGATGAGCCGGGCTGGAATGACAACGTACTGCGCGCATAATAGAGACAGGAGATAACGTCTTGGGTGCCAGGCGGGATCTCCAATGTCTCAGTCGTCCCGCCTTTGACGACTATGACCTTCCCCTCTTTCTGATTAAATGTATACTCGAAGTCTTCTTTTTTCTTCCCCTCCCGCCGCTTGAAGGTCAAATGCTCCGGAAGCAGCGTGGCGGGATCCACGGTCGACTCGACCAGGTTATCCACGGGGAAGAATTTAGTGATGGCGGGCCTGGACTGCGCCGTGGTGATCAATTTCGCCAGCGGCCGGCCTCCATCCACATCGGCGGAACTGACTGCCATCACCGCTGTGCCGGCTGTGATATACAGCCAAGAAATTTCGTAGGTGAGCTGTTCCCCGACTTGGAAAGATCGCGCTGAAGAAAGGTTGCTAGGAGCCTGTCCGACAATGCCGTTCGTGACGAGGCGAAGGAGATGCGGCCAGCTGCTAGGCCGCAGGCCCGGAAAAACCGGAGGCGTATTCGCTGGAATACGTTGAGGATTATTTCGGGCCGAGAACGACGCAGATGGTCGTGGATCGTTCGCCGCAGTAGAAAGGTCACTGTCGGACA
>CAMDRK010000176.1 GCA_945906715.1 Nitrospira lenta | reverse complement strand
CCCGTGTCTGGCACACAGAGACGGTGCCACTGCTTGACGCGATGTAACCGCCCTGAGCCTCCGTCGCTTTCCTGACGTGGGCACGGAGCCCGCCTCTCTCGGACTCCGTCGCCCCCGCGCACGTTACGGCTCGACCTTTCGGATGCGGTGGTTGCTGACATCGGCAATCCACAAATCGCCCGCCGCATTAACGGCCACGCCAGCGGGATTGAACAATTGGGCCGCAGTGGCCGGGCCGTTATCCCCGAGAGACCCCGCGACTCCAGTGCCCGCCACGGTGGTGATGGTAGCCGGGCTCGCAGCTGCAGGGGGCGGAGTGCTACTGCTGCCCCCGCTGCCACAAGCGGTGAAGGACAGTGCAACGCACAGACCAGAGGCAACAGCGCAGAGGGCACAGTTGATTACTTTCATGGGAATACCTCCAATTTGCGCGTGGGACCCGCGGACTTCGAGTGTTCTTACTTTCGACCGACGGAGTGCAGCGGAGGGAATGACCGGTCTATGAGTCCGGCCTGTTCACATTGAGAGGAAACTATCTCTGGTCTTCACGCATACACAAGCCCCTCATTGGGAAGGTGCTCGTTTCCGAAGCGGGGGTACTAGGGGTACGCCACGTCTGATAGCGCGCGTCCAACGAGGGCCTTCTCAGGCAACGCGTTGCGCGAGCACAGAAGACCAACAGCCTACCATTCCCCGTAGTTTTCTCCCTTGCCAGGTGTTAAAACATTACCGACTCAGGTGTTCAGGCTGAAGGCGATACATTATCTCGCATCAAATCTCTCAGTCTAAAATCCTTCAGCGTATCTACCTGAGCGGTTATATGAAACATCTCCCCACAACGCCATTTTGCCCTTTACATATAAGAAGGATGGTCTATGTCTTTGCCGATTGAGAAGTCGTCGTCCGATGAGTTGGCGCGTGAAGTGGCCAGGCGACGCACGTTTGCCATTATTTCGCACCCGGACGCGGGAAAGACCACGCTGACTGAGAAACTCCTCCTTTACGCCGGTGCAGTGCACCTGGCCGGAGCGGTGCATGCGCGGTCCAATCAGCGTGCGTCGAAATCGGACTGGATGGAGCTGGAGCAGGCGCGCGGAATTTCGATTACTTCCACCGCACTGCAATTCGATTATCAAGGTGTGCGGGTGAACCTGCTCGATACGCCGGGCCACCAGGACTTCAGCGAAGATACCTACCGCACTCTCATGGCGGTAGACAGCGCGGTCATGGTGCTCGACTGCGCCAAAGGTATCGAGCCGCAGACCAAGAAACTCTTCGCCGTCTGCCGTAAACGCAACATCCCGATTATGACCTTCATCAATAAGATGGATCTGCCCGGGCGCCATCCATACGAACTCCTGGAGGAGATTGAGCAGACCTTAGGCATGACGGCGGTCCCCTTCAATTGGCCCATCGGGGAAGGGTCAGGGTTTTTAGGTCTGTACGATCTTCAAGAACCTCAAGTCTTGTTCTTCCAACGAACCCTGCACAACCAACGTCGGGCGCCAATGAGAGTGGAGACGTTCCCCCACCCAAGCCTGGCGGAGACGCTTGGAGAGGCCTATGGCCCGCTACAAGAAGAGATAGCCTTGTTGACCGGCGCGGGTACCAAGTTCGACCGCGACCGCTTTCTTGCCGGGCAGCTCACGCCGGTCTTCTTCGGGAGCGCCCTCACCAACTTCGGCGTCGAGCCATTTCTGAACGAGTTCCTCCGGCTTGCGCCGCCGCCGGGACCACGAATGAGTTCAGAAGGGCCGGTACAGCCGACGGAGGAGCAGTTCTCCGGCTTCGTGTTCAAAATTCAGGCGAACATGGACCCACAACATCGGGATCGGATGGCGTTTTTACGCATCGTGTCCGGCCGCTTTGAAAAGGACATGATGGTCCATCATGCCCGGCTGGACCGGAAGATTCGTATGACAAGACCACACAGGCTTTTCGGCCGTGAGCGGGAGACGATTGAGGAAGCCTACCCAGGCGATGTCGTCGGGTTCGTGAATCCAGGACTCTTTGCCATTGGCGACACACTCAGTTCCGGCACACCTCGCTCCTTCGATGCGATTCCGTTATTTCCCCCTGAATGCTTCGGCGTGCTTCGAAGCCAGGATCTCACGAAGCAGAAGCAGTTTCAGAAGGGACTCCAGCAGCTCGAAGAAGAAGGGGTCATGCAGGTATTCTATTCACCCGATCACGTCCGGCGGGAGCCGGTCCTGGCTGCGGTGGGAGAACTCCAATTCGATGTCGTCGCCTCGCGTCTTGAAACCGAATATGGAGTCAAGACCCTCGTCGAGCGGATGCCCTTTGTCCTGGCCCGCTGGGTGAGCGGCGATCCCGATGCGATCGCCAGGATCTATTGGCCGCAAGACACACGCCGGCTCGTGGACAAGGACGGCAAGATGGTGATGCTCTTCGGCTCCGAACGGCTACTTGCCTACTGTATGAAAGAATATGGCTCTCTCAAGTTTCAGCTGCGAGAAGAAGTTGGACAAACAGAAACCTAACCGCCGTCAAAGCCTGAGTCCCGCCACTTCTCTAACAGAGCGATACGCCGTACCAACTGTGCAACGGTCGCCTGATCGACCTTACCGCCAGTTCGTTTGATGAGTTCCGCATTGAGCCGACGATGATCGATACCGGCTTTTCGCGCCACGGCGCCGACGAGGGTGCGATGTTGGTCCCGCAATTCGTTCTTCTTGTCATGGAGCGGCACTGGCGGCGCTTCGACACCCTTGCCTTCGCCGGATGAATCCGCCTCCTCGGCCCCGATCAGGGAATCCATTCGTGCCACCCCATGCAAGGGCATGTACTCTTTCAACGAGGTAGCGGCCGTACCGAACAGGGTGCGCTGCATGGAAGGCATGATCTCTTCCAATACATGGTCGCGTTCGGCCTTGATTCGTTTGGCATAGTGAACGAGGGTCGCGTCCTTCGGCAGGTAGAGCCAGGCCCTCTGCGGCTTCGGTAGTCCTTCCTGCATCCGGACGAATCGCCCGACGACTTGTCTGAAGTACATCTCGGTCAGGACATTCGTGGCGTAGACACCGACACGGAGCCTGGGAATATCGACGCCTTCACTCACCATGTTCACCGCAACGAGCCATTGCTGGGTCTTATGTTGTGCGAACGAAGAGATCGTCTTCGACGCCGACGGATCGTCCGATATGGCCACATGTGCGCGGCTTCCGGTGATACGGCCCAGCAGTTCCGCCACCTGCCTCGCATGATCCTGATTCATCGTGACGATGAGCCCGCCTGCGTCCGGCTGTTCCTGCTTGCGGAGCCGGCGTAATTCAGTATGCGCATCCGTAATGACAGGCCCTAGCCAACTGTCTTGCAAGAGCGCGGTCTTGAGCCTCTCGCGCTGCAGCTCAAAGGTAAGTCCATCCTCGAAGGTCGCCCGATGTTCACGACCTTCCGAGAGCCACGCCAGTTCTCCCTCGTAGCTCGGAAAGAGAATCGGACGGCAGACGCTTTCACGAATCGCCTCGGCATATCCATAGGTGAAATCAGCCTGGCTCTCCCCCTGCTCATACCGCACGTAAGGAATCGGATTGTTATCGGAGCGAAAGGGCGTGCCGGATAGGGCCAGGCGAAAGACCGCGTCTTCAAACGCTCCCAGCAGCGCGTTGCCCCAATCTTTTCCCTCACCTGCATGGTGCAGCTCGTCAAAAATAAGCAGCGTGGGCCGGCTCCGGCAAGCACGTTGAAAGATATCCGGCGCCAGACACACTTGTTGATAGGTCACGACTGCGCCATGGTAGTCGCGCGCTTCGATCGCCTGCTCGTTCGTCAGATCGGGGTCCAGGTGAATACCGACCAAGCCTGCAGCGGTCGCCCATTGCGTGCGCAGGTGGTTAGTTGGACAAATAACCAGCACACGGCTGGCGACTCGATCGGCCAGGTATTGATGGGCAATTCGAAGCGCGAAACGTGTTTTCCCTGCAGCGGGTGTTGCCGTCGCAAGAAAATCAGGACGCGTATGGGTCAGAACGCCGGACACGGCGCGAGCCTGCCACTCGCGCAGCTTGGCCGTCCAGGGAGACAAGGTCACTGCAGCCTCTTTTTACTCGTTACTATTGGATGGACATGGACACGACAACGAGGAACGATGGTTCATTGTGAACCAAATTCATCATTCATATAGATTGTTTTCGCACAGAACAGGTGGTCGGGTCGATCCCCCCGCTGGATAATTCCACCTGGCGCTATAAATCCTATGGTGCAAATACGCCATGCACGCGATGAAAAACCAGTGGGGACGACTGAAGGGTGAGATGAAGCGTTCTGCAGAGGCACTGTCAAAATCGATAGCTGGCCTCGATCATATGAAAATCCGTTCCATGGGCATCCTCTCCATAGATACTGGCATCGGACATGTGATGGAACCAATAACCCACGCCAAGTCCTCCATAGACTTTCGCTCTGATCGCCATATCTGCAACCAATTGGAGCAGGCCTCCCACGTTCTGGTGTGCGAAATGTTGCTGGCTGAGAATCGCGCCTCCCCCTCCGACTTCCAGTGAAAGCCAGCCGTCTTTCTTTCCAAGCACAACTCCTGGAAGCACTGTGCTGATAAATGCGGTATCCCCCGAGGCCGTGATGGCCCCGACGCTCCCCATCCATCTTGAACCTATTCCCCACCCGGACTCAGAGTACCATCCCCAGGGAAGCGACCAGTTCGCCATCAAGTCATACTCCTTGAAATATTGCGTCTCAAGGTCTCCGATGGGAGAACCGCCTGTGGGTCCACCACGAACCCCGATGCTGTTCAAGCGGACTTCGTCTGCCTGACCAGGCAAGGGAGCGAGGAAGAACAGCACGAGAGCGACCATCGTCGCATGGAACGTCATTCGCAACATCGATTCTCTCCTCGACCCCGCATAGAGAGCGGCGTCATCGCGTGACATTGAGCCTGCGCTTTTGCCCTCGATATTTCTGGTGAAATGAGCGATGACGGCGTAGGAATTAGACGGTAAGATGGCACAGGAGAGAATAGCGGAGTTTGCCCGGTACTCCACGTCAATACGACTTTCCAACTGAACAAACCTCTCAGATCAAAACCGGTAGCTGACATCAATCATATGGAGATCGAACCCATGCACATTGCTCCCATAGAGGTGAGCATCAGACATATGGTGAAACCAATAGCCTACGCCAATCCCCCTATAGACATTGGCTCTCACCGCTGTATCCCATACAAGCTGGAACAGGCCTCCTATGTCCTGATGTGGAAAGCGGTGCTGGCTTAGAATCACGCCTCCCCCTCCGACTTCCAGTGAAAGCCAGCCTCCTTTCTTCTCGAGTACAACCCCGGGAACCACCGTGCTGATAAATGCGGTATCCCCGAGGCCATCACGGCACCAACGGACCCCATGAGTCTTGTACCGACTCCCCATCCTGACTGGGAATACCAGCCCCAGGGGAGCGACCAGTTCGCCATCAGGTCATTCTGATGGAAGTATTCCGATTCCTTCTCTCCGATCGGAGAAGATTCGGTCACCCCACCCCGTATCCCAATGCTGTTGAAACGAATCTCCTCCGCCTGGCTCGGCAAGGAGGCAAACAGCAGTAGCGCAAGGCTGACCATAGTCAGCCGCACGACCGTTCCGAACATTGTTTTCGTTTCCTTCTCGCGGAGGCGGGTCTCAGAGATTCGCGATAACCCTGTCTGTCACATCCAAATAGGCAGGATCCATTCCGACTTGCGCCGATCTCTCAACAGAGGGTTCGTCGGAGGGGGGCAGGTCGCTACCACCCTCCGGCAGGGCTTGCAATATATGCCGCATTAGCGCACGGTGGGAACGTGCACCTTTTCACGGCGCACTGAATAATGCGGGGTAGGAGGTGAC
>CAMDRK010000175.1 GCA_945906715.1 Nitrospira lenta | reverse complement strand
GTGCAACGTGGCTCGGCTGATGGTGACACCACCGACCTCCACCGGTTTTAATAATGCGACGGGCGTAAGGGTTCCGGTTCTCCCAACCGAGACGACGATATCCTGGACGATGGTGATTTCCTTGCGAGGCGTAAATTTGTAGGCGATGGCCCATCGTGGGCTGCGAGACTTCATGCCGAGGCGGCTCTGCCAGTCCCGGCGATTCACTTTCACGACCACGCCGTCGATTTCATAGGGCAGTTGATCCCGCATCGATTCCGTTTCGTGGTGAAAGGCCATTACCTCATCGATTGAAGTACAGAGGCGTCGATGGGTCGGCACAGGAAGACCCCATTGAGATAACGTCTCCAGTTCATCCCAATGTGTTGGTGGAGCAGCCGTGGATAGGGCCATGATTTCATAACAGGTCACGACTAGCGGGCGGGATGCGGTAATTGTGGAGTCCAGTTGCCGGAGCGAACCGGAGGCTGCATTGCGTGGATTGGCAAAGGCGTCACCGCCCTGTTCCGTGATCCGGCGATTCAACGTTTGGAAATCGTCGAGGCGCATATACACTTCACCCCGCACGACAAGATGGTCGGGGAGGCCTGATTGCGCTTGCAATTGCAGCGGGAGGGAACGAATCGTGCGAAGATTAACGGTCACATCCTCTCCGGTCGTTCCGTCGCCTCTGGTCGCTCCTCGGGTAAAGATTCCTTCGTCGTACCGTAGTTCGACTGATAGCCCGTCGAACTTTGGTTCCGCGCAGTACTCAACGGACGGAATTTCCAGTTCGCGTTTCATCCGTTGGTCGAATGTTTGGACTTCGTTCTGGTCGACAATCGAGTCCAGGCTGAGCATCGACTGTTCGTGGGGAACCTTGAGCAGTTCCTCGAGCGGCGGCGCGCCGACCCGTTGTGAAGGGGAGTCTGTCGTCACCAACTCAGGGTGGGCCTGTTCCAGATTGATCAATTCTCGAAAAAGGTGATCGTACTGGGAATCGGAAATCTCCGGGCGATCCTTGACGTAGTATAGATAGTCATGGCGCCTGATTTCGCCCTTGAGGGCATTCAGTCTGGCAAGAATATCGGCGTGGGCCATATCGACTGGATGGTGACGAACAGAGGACGTGACGGTTCCGACCGTACCATAGGGCGATGGAGTGGGTCAAACGACAAAGGCGCCATATTCGCTTTGACTTTCACCGCGATAGACACTATTGTAATTGACATAATTGAGTCAATTCCTCATTGATCGGCAGCCAGTGTCTAGACCTTGCTACAAGAGGAAAACTCCCGCGCAACCGTTGGAGGGGTATCCATGAAAGAGGAGAATTGCGTGAAGAAATTGATGTCAGGATCCAGTTTTCGAATCGTCGCCATTGTTTGTGGAGGGCTGTTGTTAGGCGGGTGCGTGATGGCAGAGAAGTACGATGCGGAAAAGGCGCGCAGCTTGAATTTCCAACGCCTCCTTGCCCAGGAAGAGAAGCGAACCGGTGAGCTCGATAGTGAAGTAAAGCGGAGTAAAAATGAATTGATGGAGTATGAAGCCAAGAATCGTGAACTCACGGCGCAGATGCAAACCGTTCGCGAACAAATGACCCGCGCGCAGGAAGAAGCCGAGGCCATGAAGGAGTCTGCCCTGCTGGAACGCAGAGCCAAAGCCGATATGAAGCGTGTGCTTAAACCGATGCGCAAGGGACTGCCGACCGATTCAGCGGCCGATGCCGTGGATCTGAACGCATCGGCTCTCGGGGTCGCTCCGGCGGTTCCGGCTGTGCCAAGGTCGGCAGAATCGTCGCTGAGAGGCATGCAATCATCCAACGCTCATGTCGTCAAGCCTGGCGAAACGCTTTTTCGGATCAGTCGGAAGTATGGCATCACGGTCGACAACATTAGAAAATGGAACAGACTGCCGGATGACATTATCGAGGTAGGACAGAAGCTCATCGTGGGCCAAGAATAATAGGACGACCACGTGGCCCCGCCACAATACTCACTCAGTCTCGACCAGTTTCGGCAGTATGCCGGAGAGGGCAACCTTGTTCCGCTCTATCGAGAGATTCTGGCGGACTACGAGACCCCTGTGTCTGCCTTTGCCAAAATCGATCATGGTCCCTCAGCCTACCTCTTAGAGTCCATTGAGGGCGGTGAAAAATGGGCACGCTATTCCTTCCTCGGTAGTGGTTCCCCCGTTGTCGTCTATGAGGATCGTGGCGATCTTCTTGTCATCCAAGGCACCCGCAAAAAACGCATTTCCAGCCGTGGGGCTCCTCTCGAACGTTTAAGGGAGATGATGGAGGGCTATCGTCCGGTCACTGTGCCGGATCTTCCCCCGTTCGTTGGCGGCGCTGTCGGCTATCTGAGCTACGACGTGGTGCGCACGTTTGAGGACTTAGCTGCCCGGAAGAAGGATCTGCTCAATCTGCCGGACTTCGCCTTTCTGCTTACCGATACGATGCTGATCTTCGACAATGTCGCTCATAAGATCAAAGTCGTGGCCACCGCCCATGTCACGGCCAAGGGGGAACGAGGCATCAAGGCCGCGTATCGATCGGCAACAGAACGGATCGAACGCATCATCACGAGGCTCAAACGCCCACTCCGCCGAACCCGTCCGCATCGCCGCCGCCGCCCTGTGACCTTTACGGCGAATATGAGCAAGGCTGACTTTGAGAAGATGGTCGTGCGGACGAAGGAATATATTCGGGCTGGCGATATTGTGCAGGCGGTGGTATCCCAACGATGGGAAGCCAATGTTCAGGCGTCGCCTTTGCAGCTCTATCGCGCGTTGCGTGTGGTGAACCCTTCTCCCTATATGTATTATCTCCGCATTGCAGGAGTCGAACTGGTCGGTTCCTCACCGGAGACGCTCGTCCGTTGCGAAAAGAGAGTCATTTCCCTCCGTCCCATTGCCGGTACGCGCCGCCGAGGCGTGACGGCTGAAGAAGATCAAGAGATGGAGCGGCGGCTCTTGGCGGATGAAAAGGAACGGGCCGAGCATGTGATGCTCGTCGATCTTGGGCGGAATGACGTCGGTCGGGTGGCGAAGCCAGGCTCGGTCACAGTGGATTCCCTCATGCACGTCGAGCGGTATTCGCATGTGATGCATATCGTATCGAATGTGACAGGACAACTGGATGACTCGAAGACCTCCTACGATGTGTTGCGTGCCTGCTTTCCTGCCGGCACGGTTTCAGGTGCGCCGAAGATTCGAGCGATGCAGATCATCGACGAGTTGGAACCCACGAGGCGCGGTCCCTATGCCGGCGCAGTGGGCTACTTCAGTTTTTCAGGCAACATGGACATGTGCATCAATATCCGCACGGTCGTCGTGAAAAACCACCAGGCCTTCATTCAAGCCGGGGCCGGTATCGTCGCCGATTCGAATCCTGAACACGAATATGAAGAGACCTGCAATAAGGCTCAGGCCATGTTTAAAGCCGTTGAATTGGCTGAGCAGGGACTGGAATGAGCGCGTAAGGTGTGAGGGGTAAAGGGTGAGGCGCTCAGAGTCTCGCCGGTTTTCCCCTAACGCCTGACGCCTTACCCCTTACGATTTATTTATGTTACTGATGATCGACAATTATGACTCGTTCACCTATAACCTCGTGCAATACTTTGGGGAACTGGGTGAAGACGTGCGGGTATTCCGCAACAATAAGATTACGATCGACGAGATCGAGTCGCTGCATCCCAGCCGCATCGTCATTTCTCCGGGGCCCTGCACGCCGGTGGAAGCGGGCGTATCGGTCGAAACCATCCGGCATTTCGGCGGGCGTCTTCCGCTCTTGGGCGTCTGCCTGGGCCATCAATCCCTGGCCGTGGCGTTTGGCGGCGAAGTCGTTCGAGCCGAACGGTTGATGCATGGGAAAACGTCGAAGATCAAGCACGACGGCAAAACGATTTTCGATCGGTTGCCCAAGTTCTTTGACGCGACTCGCTACCATTCTCTGATCGTGAAGCGAGAGACGCTGCCTTCCTGCTTTGAAGTTTCCGCCGAAACGAACGAGGGGGAAATCATGGGCCTACGCCATCGATCGCTGGGTATCGAAGGGGTGCAGTTTCATCCGGAATCGATCCTCACGACGTCGGGGAAAGACCTCCTCCGTAACTTTCTTAAACTGTAACGTGGCCCGCCAGGTTTTCCATCCATGATCAAAGACGCGATTGCTACACTCGCCGACCGGGCCTCCCTCACCGAACAAGCAGCCGAATCAGTGATGCGTGAGATCATGGAGGGCGCGGCCACTCAAGCCCAAATTGCCGCCTACTTGATGGGGCTTCGTTTGAAGGGGGAAACCGTCGAGGAAATTTCCGGTTCCGTGCGGGCGATGCGAGCCAAAGCCGTCCGCATTGCAATTGGAGATCCTCTGGTCGTCGATACTTGTGGCACAGGCGGGGATGGGGCGCACACGTTCAATATTTCTACCACAGCGGCGTTTGTCCTCGCAGGAGCAGGTTTGACTGTGGCAAAGCACGGCAACCGTTCCGTGTCGTCCAAGTCCGGGAGTGCTGACGTCCTCTCGGCTCTTGGGGTCAAGATCGACCTGCCAATCGACCGCGTGGCCGACTGTATCAATGAGGTTGGGATCGGCTTTCTCTTCGCTCCGCTCTATCATGGAGCCATGAAGCATTGTGCCGGGCCAAGACAGGAGATGGGCATCCGGACCATGCTGAATCTCTTGGGTCCGTTGACTAATCCTGCAGGAGCCACCATTCAAGTGCTCGGCGTCTATGAGGGGCGATTGACCTCTCTGCTTGGGAATGTGCTCATGCATCTTGGATCGCAGCATTGCTTTGTCGTCCATGGGATGGACGGGCTCGATGAGATCACTCTGACCGCGAAGACGCAGATTTCTGAAGCCAAGGGGGGCGTGCTCTCGAACTATCTCCTGGATCCTGCGGAGTTCGGGCTGGCGTTGGCGCCGGCCAAATATCTAACGGGAGGAACGCCGCAAGAAAATGCCGGGATCACTCGTGACATTATCCAAGGGCGTAAAGGGCCCAAACGGGATATCGTCTGTTTGAATGCTGCACCGGCTCTTGTCGCAGGGCGCAAGGCGGCTAGCCTTCAAGATGGGTTCATCTTGGCCGGCCAGGTGATCGATTCCGGCGCCGCGGCCGAGAAGCTGGCTCGTCTCATCGCCTATACGAATAAAGGCTGACTCACTGTGATTCTCTCTCGCATTCTTGAGCATAAGAAAGCGGAACTCAGGCACAAGCAAAGCCGGGGCTACCTCTCCGAACTCAAGAAGAAGATTCAGGATGCGCCTGGTCCGCTCGGCTTTGCCGTGACCCTTGAAGCCACAAGAACGGGGCACTGCCCTTCGTTAATTGCCGAAGTGAAAAAGGCTTCACCCAGTCTTGGGCTGCTCCGTCCAGAATTCTCCGATCGGTTCGACTATCTCCAAATCGCCAAGTCCTATCAAGCTCATGGCGCCTCTGCTTTATCCGTTTTAACCGACAAGGATTTTTTCCAGGGGAGCCTCGACTACCTCCGAGAGATCAAACAGTCGGTACCCCTGCCTGCCTTGAACAAGGAGTTCATGGTCGACGAGATCCAATTTTACGAAGCGCGAGCCTACGGAGCCGATGCGGTTCTCTTGATCGTCGCCGCGCTTGAGCGACAGCAATTGATCGATTTTTATGCCCTCGCCTCAGGCTTGGGTTTGGATGTGCTCATCGAAACTCATCACGAGCGAGAACTCGATCGGGTATTGGAACGGCTTCCGCAGGCCAGGCTGATCGGCATCAACAACCGAGACCTCAAGACCTTCACAACCGATCTGGATGTCACGCTCCGTTTGGCTAAACGAATTCCGCCAGGCAAGCTGATCGTCAGTGAGAGCGGTATTCACCAGCGCGCCGACGT
>CAMDRK010000174.1 GCA_945906715.1 Nitrospira lenta | reverse complement strand
GGGTCTTCTCCAAAGTGAGTGGGTACAATTCGTCATTCCCGCGAAAGCGGGAATCCAGTATCCCCCCCCTTGAACCATTCGGGAATACACGGCTCAAAGAATTCCCTCCCACAAATCTCTCCAGTCCGGATTCTGCTTCTCGATCAGTTCCAGCTTCCAGTCCCTGTTCCATTTCTTCATCTGTTTTTCTCTGCGAATGGCTGACTCCATCTCCTCATGCAACTCGTCATACACCAGGCGATGCACCCTGTATCTCTTCGTGAAACCCTCAACCGAATCGTGTTTGTGTTCCCAGGTACGCTTGATGAGGTCGCTCGTCACTCCGATGTACAGCGTGCCATTTCGCTTGCTGGCAAGGATATAGACCGCTGGCTGTTTAGGCATCCTCAATCACTGGATTCCCGCTTTCGCGGGAATGACACATGAGCGTCACCCAGAAACCCTTGCCCGGCGCGGACTCTCAACACTTTGTAGCCATTTCTTACCCACTCGATTGGGAGAAGACCCATTCCTATTTACCTCATGCTATAAAAAGTAATTCTCTTTCGAGGAACCAGGTCATATCCTACACTGGCGATGCAAGAGTGACATCGTGTCAAGAGACGAGGACATATGGTAAGCGATAGAAAGCACCCCAACTCCGTAGCGGTGCTCGTGGTTTTCACATTGAGCCTCTGGTTCTTCATACCGTCAGAGCCTACGGGCATCTCACAGGCTACTACTGGAATGAACGAACCTCCGACATTTGTGACGTGGCCTGAGAAAGGCGTGGGACTTTCGATCGATTTAGGCGGCTTCAAGAAAGACCTCGATCTTGTCAAACCCGATGGTCGCCGCTATCTCATGGCCTCACATCCCAAAACTGGACTCAACGTGTCAGTCACCCTCGAGATAGTCCCACCCCAGGCCTCAACACAAGGCTGCATAGACCAGCTTACACTGATACAGAACGGCCCCTTAGCCACCCGAGGTCAGGACATCAAACTCGACACCGCGGGCAAGCTACCCACCCTTGAGTATATTCTTCATAAGTTCGAGGGAGTCCCTGTCGATCAAAAGCATGTCTATGCCTGCCTCGCACAACAAGACGTCTACGCCGATATCCATCTTTCCAAGGTCCAATACATCCAGTCCGACGCACCGCTCTTTCAATCGATTCTCAATTCCCTTCGCTTACAGCCAGGCCCCTCTGAGACTAAACAGATACAGACCAAAACCCAGTCACCGCCACAGATCCAGCCCCAGGTCCAGCCGCTGGCGCCGCCGAACAGCAGAGAATTACTCGATATAGGAAACGCACTCTACCGGCAGAGCAACTACGCCCAAGCCATTCCACCCTATCAGAAAGCATTCGAGCTTGAAAAAGTAGAGCCACAGCTCGACCGGAATCTTTGGCGTGTCCTGATCGACAATCTAGGCATGGCCTATGGAATGACCGGCCATCTCAAGGAGGCGAGATCCACGTTTGAGCAGGGCATACAGACCGACCCTGCCTACCCGATGTTCCACTACAATTTAGCCTGTACGTTTGCGGGACTGAACGACCTCGGTCGTACGATGCAGTCGCTTACCACAGCGTTTCGCTATCGCAAGAATCAGCGGCCTGATGAACAAGGGATGCCCGACCCACGCCAGGACTCCTCCTTTCAGCGCTTCATGAAAAATGAGACCTTCCGTACTCTGGTCAATGACCTGACCGCCACAAAGAGCTAGCCCAGGGACTGGCTCCGTCGTCCTCGACGGTGCCTGTCCCGGTTTGGAGCCTCGACGGTGCCTGTCCCGGTTCGAATGAGGCCCGGTTTGGTCCCGGTTCGAACGGTGCCTGTCCCGGTTCGCGGTTCGAATGGGGACTGGCTCCGTCGTCCTCGACGGTGCCTGTCCCGGTTTGGGGTTCGAATGGGGACTGGTCCCGGTTTGGGGCCCCGGTTCAAACGGGGACAGACACCACGCGCGACGCGGGGAAGGGTGTCAGTCCCCTGGCTGGGCTTGATTGACACCGAGAAATATTTACGTATATTGTTATCATATACATGAAAGGTCGTGAATGAAGAATCTGGCAGCCCTGGAAGGCTTTGATTGGAATGAAGCCAACCTTGCCAAGAATTGGGAAAAGCATCGCGTTACACCCTGGGAATGTGAACAGGCATTCTTCAATGTGCCGCTGGTTGTAGCCGACGACCTGGTGCATTCAACGGTCGAACTACGGTACTACGTGCTCGGGCAAACTGATGCAGAACGGCGCTTGTTCATTGTGTTTACAATTCGCAAACGGCGTATTCGTGTGATTTCAGCCAGAGATATGAGCCCAAAGGAACGGAGAGCCTATCATGAGCAAAATCAAAAGCAGACCGACGTTCAAGAGTGAAAAGCAGGAAGCGGCCTTTTGGGCCTCGCACGACTCGACGGAGTACATTGACTACGCCAAGAGCCAGCGCATGGTGTTCCCTCGCTTGAAACCGTCTACGGAGACCATTTCGCTCCGCCTGCCAAAATCTCTACTGGATCAACTCAAGACCTTAGCAAACAAACGGGACGTTCCCTATCAGACGCTCCTCAAGCTCTTTGTACTTGAACGCGTCCAGGCGGAACTCCATCACAAAACGGCCAAAGCCTCTTAGCCCGCAATATTCATGAATTGGGGACTGGCTCCGTCGTCCTCGACGGTGCCTGTCCCGGTTCGAACCAAGCCAGTTCGAACGGGGACAGACACCACGCGCGACGCAGGGAAGGGTGTCAGTCCCCTCATATACTCCGAGGATCTGAATGTGGTGGTTCTTGGAGCGGAAGAATCTCTTGCGCCTGTTTGACGTTTGAGAACTCAGCGGGGATTGTGCTCGCTTGGCCTCGTCCTGATGGACGGCCCTCAGCTCTGTGCCAACCAACTGTTGATTTCCTGCATATCCGTACGCGTGAAGGTCCCACCCCAGACCCGTAACGCCACCAAGGACCGTACATAGTCGTAGCGGGCCCTGGCGTGTGCGGAACGGGATTTTAAGAGATTCTTTTTCGCTTCCAGCAGGGCGATGATCGTGGAGGCTCCCAACTCATAGCCCCGTTGCTGACCGTCCCGCGCCTTGACCCGGGCCCCCACCTCTTGCGCCGTCGAGGCAATGCGGGAGTATCCGGTTTGGGCACTCAGATACGCGGTCCTCGTCTCCCGTTCGATCTCGCGTTGCTTTTCCATGTGCTTGTACTTCATCATTTCGAAGCGGGCGACGGCTTCGCGTTCCGCGGCTTTCGTACTTCCACCGGAATACAAGGGCACACTGAGCTGCAATCCCAAGGTGCCGACCGTATAGGGGTCAAGCTGACGGTTGTCGAACCCGCCATTCTTGGCATAGATGCCGGACATCTGTAGGAACAACTGTGGGAGATGGTTCGCCCACTGGCTGGAAATGGCCTTGGCGGCCGCGTCCATCGCGTGGTGCAACGCAAGGATCGCCGGATGACGCGAGACCGCGTCGGCCACCCACTGGTCGGACTCCCCGGGAACCAGCGGCAAGTCTTCTTTCGTAAGCCGGGCCAGATCGGCGACCGGCACACCGACCACCTCCCGCACCTTTTCCAACGCGACCGCCTTCGCATTCTGGATTTCGAGTTCGCGCGTCTTGAGCGTCTGGTAGTAGGCCTCGACCTCGTAGACATCGGTGACCTTCGCCATGGTGCGCTCGTACATGCGGCGTATCCGCTGCAGATCCCCCTCGGTCAAGTTCAGCTCGCCCTGCAAGTAACTGGCCTCATCATGGGCCTGCAAGAACTCTAAGTACCGATCGACCAAATTGGTGGCGAGGCCCATGCGTGCATTGTCCAAGTCCTGCTCAGCCTGCTTGACGGTAAACTCGGCTCCTTCATAGGTTCGATAGGAGGCCAGGTCGAACAGCGCTTGCCGGGCCTGCACCACACCGCGCAACCCCTGATATCGCGAGGTGAAATCCGTCGGCTGCCCGGGTAAGGCGTTGGAGTTGTCCTGGGTCAATTCGTTCCACGAAAGGTTGCCGGTGGCCGAGGCCTGCGGCAAGAGTTTGCTGAGGGCCTGATCATGCTGGGCTTCCGCCTGCTCGACGGAATACTTCCGGCCCTCCACCACCGGATTGGTGGCCAGGGCCAGATCGTAGAGCTGCAGCAAATTAGCCGGGGCCCCATGGGTAGCTGGTTGGCCATCAGCGGCTGCTGCCGCCACCGGCATAGCCGGGCTGAGGAGTGTGAGCAAGAACAGGAAGAGGGCTCGGTAGTGCATCATCGTGTGGTCCGTGGAGGCCATGGGTGTTCGCTCAATCCTCGATGAAGGAGCGTTTGAAGGTATCCGTCAGGGGCTTGAGCAAATACTGCACCAGCGTCCGCTCTCCCGTATTGATGAGTATCTCTGCCGGCATGCCCGGCACCAGTTCGAGCTTCGCCGCACTCAACGCTTCCAGCCCCTCGGATGAGACGGCCACACGCACCAGGTAGTACGGAGCATTGCCTCCGCTGGACTGCTTGGAATTCCTGGAGTCTGCGCTGGCTGGGTCCATCCGATCCGCCGAGAGACTGATCAGCGTACCCATGATCATGGGCACTTCGCGGGTCTTGAACGCGCTGAACCGTACCTCCACAAGCTGCCCCACCTTCACTCGATCGATGTCGGTGGGCGAGACTTGGGCTTCGATGATCAGCTTATGATCTTTGGGCACGATATCGAGCAGTCGGCCTCCCGGGGGAATGACCGCCCCGATGGTATGCACGGCCAGTCCCAGCACCATCCCGGCAACCGGGGCCTTGATGACGGTGCGGTTCTCCGTACTTTCAAGCAACTGCACCTTCTCTCGGAGTCCGAATGATTCGGCCTGGATATCGCTCAGTTCCTTGGCCACTTCCCGTTGTATATCTTTCTGCAACTGCAGAATCTTCAGTTCAATCTCGGCGATTTGCAACTCGCTCGCCGCAATGTCGGATACTAACTCCTCACGTTGCCCCTCGCTCTGGGCCAAGGCACGCTCCAGTTCATCGACCTTTTGCTTTTCGGTGTACCCTTCCTTCAACAGGCTCTTGAAGTCGGCCATGGCGCCGCTGTAGGAGTCCACGAGGCGATTTTTGCTGAGCTTCTGCGCCTGGAGCCCCTCCACTTTGGCCCGCATTCGATCGATCTGACGGCGATACACGGCCGTCTCGCCGTCGGTCGCCGCCTGACGCACCTGGAACGTTTGATCCTGCAACCGGATGGCTTCCTGCACCCGCGAATCCCCGCGGTACGCAAGCAATTCACGGGGATAGCGCACGGATCGGAGTCCGTCGCGCTGCGCAGCCAGGCGAGCTTCCTGTGCGATCCGACTATAGAGCTGCCCCCGAAAGATTTCGAGCTGGGAACGGGATTGGGTATCGTCCAGGGTTGCGAGCACCTGGTCTTGCTGCACGGAGTCCCCGTCATGCACATCAATCGTGCGAACGATCCCGCCCTCAAGATGCTGGACGGTTTTGCGATAGTGCTCGACGGTGATGACGCCGGGAGCCAAGGCGGCACTCATGAGGGGGGCCATCGAGGCCCAGGTTCCGAATCCGCCGAAGACCACCAGCACGAGCGCCAGCCCCTGCAGGCGGATCGCACGATCGTCGCTCAACAACGGACGCGGGCCTTCCAGTAACTGTTTAGCCACAGCACACCATGTCCCTTCCCCTCCTCACAATGTCATGCCACTTCTTGTGATTCCGCCATGCCGGATCCTCTCGAACCCAACCCGTTCGGCCTTGCCAGGCTTGGTGGTTGCGGTGGCTTGGCCATCGCCGCCAGGACCTCGTCACGCGGCCCGTAGCGGACGACTTTGCCGCCGACGACCATCCCAATCTTTTGCACCACCTGGAGCAGATTCATGCGATGGGTGACCACCACGACGGTACAGCCG
>CAMDRK010000173.1 GCA_945906715.1 Nitrospira lenta | reverse complement strand
CCGCCCGGATGTAACGGACGGATCGATGGGCATCACGGAGGGCCTGGCCGCCGGCTCTATATCAATCGAGGACTTGGATGGTCGTTTCTTCCCCTGCGATGGAATTGCACACCGGAAATTGCCTGCATCGAATGGATCGACGAACAGGCTTAATCCGCCTTGCTCATGATTGCTTGATCCGCTCCAATGCCTCCTTTGATCGGCTCCTGACGGTTTGATCCCAATCCTTCTCCATGGCAATCGTCAGTTTCTCCTTCGCCTCACTCGCGCGCAACCGGCCCAATCCCAACGCCGCGCTGGAACGTACATAGGCGTGGTCATCTTCCAGCGCCTTCAGCAAAAGAGGGATCACGGTTTTATCGTTCAGGACACCAAGGTAACTGGCCGCCATCCCGCGAATCCGGTGCTGCTTGTCGCCGAGCGCCCGCTCCAACGTCGTCGCGAAGAGGTCTCGTAACGCAGGCGTCACGGATTCCAGGCCTTTGGCGCGGTATCCATTCACTTCGATCAGGGCAAAGGCGATCTCCAGCTTCTTCTCCTGTGCCGTCGCCCGTTCGAACGAAGCCATTAACTTTGCGCGCTCGCGCCGTTGCCCCCTCCGGCGGTTGAACGCCCGGACTAACAGAAACAGCCCCGCTACGATCACCAACCCCGCAAACGCCACAGGGATGGCTTGATCGATCACATAGTCCTGGGAATCGAACGACAAACGCTTCCACACCCAGACGCCGGTAATGACGAGCCCGACGAGGACTGCAATGGCGACCAGATTGGTCTTGCCCGATTCAGAACGAGTGCTCATGAGATCAGCATCATAGCAGGGCGGGGGAGGAGCAGCCAGGTGGGGAGTGGCAAGGCAGCTGGCATGGTCTCTGTGCTCGCAGAGCCCCCACGGTGAAGCAGTGGTCGCTCGATGCGCGCAGTGGAGACCACACCAGCCGCCTCGCTGAATGCAGGTAATGAGTTGAGTTAAGTCTTAGTCCAACGCGCGCAGTGAAGGGCAGCCTCGGCCACTCCCTTGAAGAAAGGTATGGGGAATTGTGAAGGGTCTCGCACCTCACACGTCCATGGCCGAGTTCACCTACCGCCGATGCATTTCATTCCAACTCGAAGAATAGAATACCCAGGTTTCTCTCACTGACAACGTCTTCCCCCTTTCCAAGGTCAAGCAATGACCCCGCAATTCTGGTCAGAGCTGTTGCGCCTGGATGATCGCCGCCAGCAATGCGCTCCGTTCCTCTTGCAGCTTCTTCGATGGCGGTACGCTCGCCACAAATCGTTCCGCCGCTGCCGTCAAGGCCTGTAGCGTCTCGGCCATGTCCCCCTGCCTTGAGGCAGACGACAACGAGGCTTCACGTAACAGCGCGCGCCTCCTCCTCGGCCCGACATACATCTGCGGAGCGATCGGGTTATCTTTTTCCAACTCGGGTCGTCGAAATACCGCCATGGCTCCTCCAAAGCATCAGACAAAGAGAAATTATCCGCACACTGTACTCGATTCGCGTCGGCAATTGCATCGGGGCTTGAGCACAGGGGGGAAGGCTGCGGAGCGGTGCGGCAGGATGTCGGATGCAGGCGATGCGCGAGACAGCGCGACTGGCGGAAAGGATTCCGATTAAGTAGCCTGGTTTCTTTTCTCTCTCCGATAAAGCGGTGGTCGCTCGATGCGCGCAGGGGGAGATCCCCAGTCTCACCCGTGTGGCCGTCTCGCTCATCCAGCATGTCTCACACCTCTCGCGCTTCAATTTGCCGACGATTCATATTCAATGCGTATGCGAAACACCACATTGGATCGACCCGTCTGGAGAGATGATCACCTTGAAGGGATTCTCACGAGGCAGGAAGCAACCACGCAATCCCGCGCGCGGAGAATGGTTTCAATTTCCCGATTGAGCGTCGCACACAAACGAATATACCTCTGCTGGTGAATGAATCTTGAACGAAGAGCGCAGACAAGTTAGTATCAGCCGCTCCTTTCCCCTAAACCTCACCAGAGAGTTCGAGGCCCTCGTGGCAGACAACCAGATAAGCCCATCAGCCGCAACGCGAGGTATTCAGCTCCAGCTGATTGCACCTCTCCGCCGTCCTCTTCCTGCCGCAGTAGTCGAGCCGAAAGGCGTCGTGTACACAAAACGTTGGGTCGTTGAACTACTCCTTGATCTGAGCGGCTACTGTTCGGATAAAAACCTCGTGGATGCCCTGGCAGTCGAGCCAGCGGCTGGTGATGGTGCATTTCTCGGTCCCATGATCGAGCGCCTGGTGGAGTCGTGTCGGAGTTTTGGTCGATCGTTGTCAGAATGCCAAAGTTCCTTGATCGCATACGAACTGGATGAAGAGAGCGCTGCTCGTGCGCGCGCTCTTGCCCAAAGTATCCTAATGACTCGTGGGGTAAGGCGCCCGCTAGCCAAACGATTGGCCGACGCGTGGGTGTTAAACCGGGATTATCTTTTCGATGCCGGTAGCAGACAGGCTGATTTCATTATCGGAAACCCTCCATACGTACGACTTGAGGATATTCCAGAAGAAACGGCCTCGGTCTACCGCAATGCGTATCCGACGATGCGCGGTCGAGCCGATCTCTATGTGGCCTTTTTCGAAGCCGCACTTCGGCAGTTGAAGACCGGCGGTGTATGCGTCTTTATCTGCGCTGATCGATGGATGCGTAACCAATATGGGGCGGAACTGCGGCAGCTTATTACCTCAGCTTACAGTGTTGACGTACTCCTGAGCATGCACCACGCCAACGCCTTCGATGATGAAGTGGACGCCTATCCAGCGATCACGGTGATTCGACACACAAAACAGCAGTCGACCGTTGTGGCAAGTGCCGGTCAGGACGCTGAGAACATTCAGCCAAGACAATTGGCAACGGCGCTCCAGACAAAGGGCCGCGGCATACTGCCCCAAGGTATCCATCGGGCAGTGGTGAACACATGGTTCAAAGGAGCAGACCCCTGGCCCTGCCATTCACCAGAACAGTTGGCGCTCCTCCGGCGACTGGAAGATCAGTTCCCTCCCCTCGAGATGAATGCCAAAGTGGGAATCGGCGTCGCCACCGGGAACGATAGCGTCTACATCACGACAGATGCGGACCTTGTGGAGCCTTCCCGCCTCCTAAAGCTCGCACTGGCGAAAGATTTGTCGAGCGGAACGGTGCGATGGTCCGGGCACTATCTTGTGAATCCATGGAACCACGACGGACTTGTCAATCTGAAGGCCTATCCGAAGTTAAGAGCCTACTACGAGCAACATGCGACGGATCTGAAGAAGCGCCACACAGCGGAGAAGAGTGCCGGAAAGTGGTACAAGACTATTGACCGCGTCAACCATGCCCTCACCGATATACACAAACTCTATATCCCGGATATTAAGAACCGGCTCGATCCGGTCTTAGATCGGGGGGAAACGTACCCTCACCACAATCTGTATTTCATTCAGTCGGACGAGTGGGACCTGGAAGTACTCGGAGGCCTCCTGATGTCGAAGGTCGGACAGTTTTTTATCGAATCGTATGGAGTCCGCATGCGAGGCGGCTATTTGCGCTTCCAAGCACAGTACCTGCGCCGGATTCGAGTCCCTGCCCCTGCGACCTTGTCCAAGTTGCAATCCCATGAACTGAGAGACGCCTTCCGTCATCGTGACAGGCCCCGCGCAACCCAGATGGCTTTGGACCTGTATGGAATTACCACTCGCACGATGGAGGGAGCGCTTGAACATTGACAAGAGATTGCAAGCCGCCATCCAAAGCTACTGGAACGCTCGAAGGCGAAATAAAGAAAAGCAGGTCAGATCTGGGAAAATCGATGCCGGAACGCGAGGTGAGGTAACAGGAGGATCCCAGATGGGTGCCCTTGAAGTCTTAGTTTCTGACATCCTGTGCGAAGCCGGGCTGAAGAAGGTCGATGTCCACACGAGAACCCCTCTTGAGCTGCCGGGCTATTTCAGAGCCACGAAAAAATGGGATCTCATTGTCGTCTCGAACGGCGCGTTGGTCTTGGCGATGGAGTTTAAGTCCCAAGCCGGCAAGTCGATCGGCAACAATGTGAACAACCGTTCGGAAGAAGCGGTGGGCAGTGCCAAGGATATCTGGACAGCCTTCCGAGAAGGCCGCCTTGGTCAGGCGCCGCCCCCCTTCCTCGGCTACTTGTTCTTGCTGGAAGATCGAGACAACGTCAAAACCCCTGTCGTCAACAAGGAACCGTACTTCCAGGTAGACCCTGAGTTTCGTGGAGAAACTCATCTCAAAGATACAGCAGCTCTTCGACGGTATAGAGGAGTATCCTATAGCAAGCGCTACGAGTTGCTCTGTCGCCGCTTGGTGCTGGAGCGGCTCTATACCTCAGCCTGCTTCATGATGGCCACGAACTCACGAAAAACCACAATCACGCAGCCGGCTGAAGACTTAAATTTTCAGCGCTTCGTAGCAGCCCTACAAGGTCACGTCGTCACGTTCTTGGGCAGCCGCAGTAAATAGCGAGACCGCACACGCGAGCGCGCACTGACGAGGCGAGAACCATTTTCGGAAACCGCCCCTCCAAGGTGCAAGGCCAAGCGACGGCCCCACTAGCTTTCCCATCCAGCATCACCATCTCAGCTCTTCTCTAATACGTTCACGCAATGTTTCCCGCGTTAGTTCGGATATAGGAACACAGACTGCCTCACTGAGATGATCCGAGGAGGTGCTGACTTCAATAGTCAAGAATTCCGGGAAGATAATTTCCTTTCCGCGCACAATGATGGTTCCAAGAATTTTCCCATCGTCCATTATCAGCCGGAGCGCCCGCTTGCTTCGTGTGGGCTTCCCAGATAGTGGCGGCTCCCAATTCAACTTGGCTAAAGAAAGCTGCTGCTGGAAAAGTCGCGAACCCCAGATATCCATATTATTGTGACCCCGGTCAATCTCCCGGACATGACAGCATAAGAAAGAACGAATTTTTGAAACACTTTCGTTCGCAAGACAGGCATCCCACGCCAGGAACGCGTCCATCATCACCATGGCATAACGCCTCGCATGCAGGCGAGGCGTTCGAACAAAGATTCCCGACTCAGCTTCTTTCGATTGGACTAAAATAAACGATTCCGCCGCAAATAGTCCAACCAACCAAGAATCACCAATCGGTGAAAGTTCTTGCCGCTCTGGGGGCTACAAAAAGCCATGCACCTCACCTCCTTCTCTTAGATATTTTGAGATTGCATTTTTCCGCAATCCAAATCTTACCTTACTCCCGCTATTTAATGCTCTCGATCCCTAGGGGGAAATGGGTCATGCCCAGGCGCGATGGTATCTTTGCTTCGTATCTGCCCATCACGACCTTTTATCGTTAGCTCTCCCCCTCCTTGGTTTCGCAGCATCTCTCTCGCTACATTGGTGGCATCCCCTTGAGTATCATGAACACTTGATGCCTTATCTGCATCATTTCGCTTGTTGGCCCATTTTCCGTCGTCACGTCGAAAAATTATTCTGTCACGATCTTTACTCATCTACGCCTCCTATTATTTATTGAACCACCTGTGCCAAGCTATTTTGCACTAACTTAATGTGCGAGATAGTTTCCGACCGCCAAAATGGATCGCCCACATGGTTCTGGCCTGAGAAGTGCGGACACACACGACCCTGAAGTGCTTCTAGCCGATTACTGGTCAGCAACGCGTTCGTATTGCCATCGTATTCAAGGTACACGGTGGAGGAATGTTTCTTGTGCCAAGGGGTTATAAGCTGCATAAAGACCCCAATAGCAGCAGAGGCTAGCCCGCATTATTCACGACTGATGGTCAGAGGGGCAGTGGCCGCCATATTGGAGAGGCCGCCGACTC
The DNA here is from genome assembly GCA_945906715.1 of Nitrospira lenta. Taxonomy (GTDB): domain Bacteria; phylum Nitrospirota; class Nitrospiria; order Nitrospirales; family Nitrospiraceae; genus Palsa-1315. The sequence goes on along the minus strand of CAMDRK010000173.1, from coordinate 78 downwards.
CTCGGCCTCTGTCGCGGTCGCTGACGGCAGCGGCGGGGCCCCACGTTCTCTGTTGGGAGTGGTCCCGTGGTCGTCGCA
>CAMDRK010000172.1 GCA_945906715.1 Nitrospira lenta | reverse complement strand
GATCATTGACCTCGGACCGGAGGGTGGCGATCGTGGCGGTGAGATCGTGGCGGAAGGACCTCCCAAAGAAATCGCCAAGTCGAAGCGGTCCTATACGGGGCAGGTGTTGAAAGAAGCGGGGGTGTAGGGGACTGGCTCCGCCGTCAGGCGGTGCCTGTCCCTGTTCGCGATTGGATTCCATCGAAAGGTGCCTGCTCCCCATCGGGAATGCGGCGATGTAGTTCCTGTCGTTAATCGTCGTGTTCTTGCACCACAGCCACGTTCAAGTGACAATGCCGTCGTGGGTGCCTCGCCGCTGATCAAGCGATAGCGCCCATTGGAAGTCCCTATTCAGGTCGCTCCAGGCACGGTGTTTGCCGCTGGCAACGTAAACATCTTTGCAAAGTCGGATCGGCATTGAAGGAATGACTTCGAGGAAGTACCGTGGATACTGAGCTGATCACACGAATTGCGAACAATCCGAACTATCTGGCACTGAAAGCTAAGCGAACCAACTTCGGCTGGCGGCTGACACTGGTGATGATGAGCGTCTACTACGGCTTCATCCTGCTGGTGGCGTTCAATAAGAGTTTTCTGTCTCAGAAACTTGGCGCCGGCGTGATAACCCTGGGCATTCCGATCGGCTTAGGCGTCATCGTGTTCACGATCGTGATCACCGCGTACTACGTGAATCGCGCCAACCGCGAGTTCGATGCGTTGTCCAACGCCATTGCCAAAGAGTTGCTGAAGTGATCGGCTTGCATCGCACGTATCCCAATGCAACACGTTTCGGGCTGACCATGGCGGCGATGTGCGCTGTGGCTGGATCGGTGTATGCCGCCGGCCCGGATATCGGTCAGGCGCAGAAACAGGCGGTCAATTGGACAGCAATCGGCATGTTCGGTGTGTTTGTGTTGCTCACGCTGTTCATCACGAAATGGGCAGCGGCCCGAACCAAGTCGGCGTCGGACTTTTATACAGCAGGCGGGGGCATTACGGGTTTCCAGAACGGTCTGGCGATTGCCGGCGACTACATGTCTGCGGCATCGTTCCTCGGAATTTCGGCAGCGGTGATGGCCAGTGGCTACGACGGCCTCATCTACTCCATCGGCTTTTTGGTCGGCTGGCCGATACTCACGTTCCTGATGGCCGAGCGCCTGCGCAACCTCGGCAAGTTCACCTTCGCCGATGTCGCCGCCTTCCGGTTCAAGCAGGCGCCGATCCGCATCTTCGCGGCCTCTGGCACGCTGGTGGTGGTGGCGTTCTACCTGATCGCGCAGATGGTTGGCGCCGGCCAGTTGATCAAGCTCCTGTTCGGACTCGATTACTGGATGGCGGTGGTCATCGTCGGCGGGTTGATGATGGTCTACGTGTTGTTCGGCGGCATGACGGCCACCACCTGGGTGCAGATCATCAAGGCCTGCATGCTGCTGGGCGGCGCAACCTTCATGGCGTTCATGGTGCTGCTGAATTTCGGCTTCAGCCTGGAGGCGATGTTTGCCAAGGCGGTCGAGATCAAAGCCGGCCTGGCCACAGCCGCGGGCCAGACGCCGGCGGAAGCAGCGGCTGCCGGTCAGTCGATCATGGGACCGGGCAATTTCGTCAAGGACCCGATCTCGGCGATCTCGTTCGGCATGGCGTTGATGTTCGGCACGGCCGGTCTGCCGCATATCCTGATGCGCTTTTTCACGGTCCCGAGCGCCAAGGAAGCGCGCAAGTCGGTGATGTGGGCGACCGGATGGATCGGCTACTTCTACCTGCTGACCTTCATCATCGGTTTCGGCGCCATCACCTTCGTGCTGACCAACCCGGAGTTCCTCGATACAAACGGTATGCTCAAAGGCGGCAGCAACATGGCGGCGGTGCATCTGGCCAACGCGGTGGGTGGCAATGTATTTCTCGGCTTCATCTCGGCCGTGGCATTCGCCACCATCCTGGCGGTCGTGGCCGGTCTCACGCTGTCTGGGGCGTCAGCCGTGTCACACGACCTGTATGCGACGGTGATCAAAGGCGGCAAGACCGACGGCGCTTCTGAGCTGCGGGTGTCGCGCATAACCACGGTGGCGCTGGGAATCCTGGCCGTGTTGCTGGGCATCGTGTTCGAGAAACAGAACGTGGCGTTCATGGTGTCCCTGGCGTTCGCGATCGCGGCATCGGCCAATTTCCCGGTGTTGTTCATGTCAGTCTTGTGGAAAGACTGCACGACCCGCGGCGCTGTCATCGGCGGTTTTCTCGGCCTGACTTCATCGGTGCTGCTCACGATCGTATCGCCGTCGGTATGGGAATCGACCCTGGGCTATCCGAAAGGCAGCGCGTTGTTCCCCTACACCTCGCCGGCGCTGTTCTCGATGACCATCGGAGTCGTGGGTATCTGGTTGTTCTCGATCCTTGACCGAAGCAGCCAGGCGGCAAAGGACCGTGGCGGCTTTCTGGCACAACAAGTGAGGTCGGAGACCGGCATCGGCGCGACGACCGCGTCGGGGCACTGAACCTGGCCCGTATAATCATGAAGGTTCGTCGCTCCCCTCCCTCACCCTCCCCATAATATGGGGAGGGTGAGGGAGGGGACGCGAGATAGGCGTGCGAAAGTCAGGGGACTGGCTCCGTCGTCTGCGACGGTTGCTGTCCCGCTCTCAGAACGGGGACAGTCGCCAGGAAGAAGGGCGTCAGTCCCCAATAGTACGTTGACCGACCAAGCGGCGAGCCCGCCTGCCTGGACGCCGGGCCACCGCGTCCAGGCTTGTCCCAGCAGCAAATCCACGATTGGAGCAGAAGCGTTCACGAATAATGCAGGTTAGATCACTTGATCACGTGCAAAGACCAGGAGTATGTTTCTGAGAAACAGTACGATGATCTTCAAGTCCAACTAAGACGCTTCGTGCAGCTTATCAATGGATATATCCGTAGCATAGGCCGAGTTGGCAGCAAGGGCACATCCAACTCTGATACGAGTGACGCTTGACGTATGACGGTTGACGAGCCGACCGGCAAAGGAGTGGCGATATGTCCAAAGTGAAAAAAGTCACGGAAACAGAACAGCCTGCCGCCCATGATTTCGAGAAGCTCGGCGTCTTCTATTTGGGCCGGCCCTACGACATGGCAACCAAGCAGTCCAAGCCTGGCTGGCTACTCTATGACTCGAAAGATTTGGTCACCCACGCGGTCTGCGTCGGGATGACCGGCAGTGGGAAGACTGGCCTCTGTATCGGACTCCTCGAAGAAGCGGCGATCGACGGTATTCCTGCCATCATCATCGACCCCAAAGGCGACCTGGCAAACCTCATGCTGACCTTTCCGGAGCTGCGGTGGGAAGACTTCGCACCTTGGGTCAATGAAGACGATGCCCGCAAGAAGGGACTTTCGCCGGCTGATTACGCGACCCAACAAGCCGAGATGTGGAAGAAAGGGTTGGACGATTGGGGCCAGAATGCCGAGCGGGTTCAGAGGCTCCGCGATGCGGCTGACGTCGTCGTCTATACGCCTGGCAGCAACGCAGGCATTCCCGTCTCCATCCTCAAGTCGTTCGCGGCGCCGCCGCGGGAGATTCTGGACGATGCCGAGATGCTGCGCGAGCGGATCGGCATGACGGTGACGAGTCTTTTGGGCTTCGTTGGCGTCGAGGCCGATCCTATCAAGAGTCGTGAACACATTCTCTTGTCCACTATTCTCGACCGCACCTGGAAAGCAGGACAAGATCTGGATCTGGCCGCATTGATTCAGCAGATTCAGACACCGCCAGTCGCCAAGATTGGCGTGCTGGATCTGGATTCGTTCTACCCCTCGAAGGAACGTTTCGCCCTTGCCATGCAGTTGAACAACTTATTAGCGTCACCGGGATTTTCTGCTTGGCTGGAAGGCGAGGCCTTGGATGTGGGGCAAATGCTCCATTCGCCAGGAGGGAAACCGCGGCTCGCCATTTTTTCGATCGCCCATCTCAACGATGCGGAGCGCATGTTCTTTGTCACCCTGCTGCTGAGTCAAACGCTTGGCTGGGTGCGGGCCCAGTCCGGTACGACCAGCCTCCGCGCCATTCTCTATATGGACGAAATCTTCGGCTATTTTCCGCCGGTCGCTAATCCGCCGTCGAAACAACCCTTGCTCACGTTGCTGAAGCAGGCCCGCGCGTTCGGTTTGGGTGTCGTATTGGCGACGCAAAACCCCGTCGATCTGGATTACAAAGGCCTGGCCAATACCGGCACCTGGTTCATCGGACGGCTGCAAACCGAACGGGACAAGGCGCGCGTCTTGGAAGGACTGGAAGGCTCCGCAGCGAGTAGCGGAAAGAAATTCGACAAACAGGGGATGGAACAGCTTCTCGCCGGCCTCGGCAATCGCGTCTTTCTCATGAACAACGTGCATGAAGATGCACCCGAGGTCTTCCAGACAAGATGGACCCTATCTTATCTTCGTGGGCCACTCACGCGCACCCAGATCAAGACGCTCATGGAGCCCGTGAAGCTCCCGGGGTATGGGGGTAAAGGGATCGAGGGGTATCAGCAGCCGAAGGACGTTCTATCCCGCTACCCCACTACCCCGTTATCCCTGAACCAACGTCCGATGTTGGCCCCTGATGTGCCGCAGCAGTTCGTGCCAGTACGTGGCACCCAGCCGAGTGGGACGACGTTGATTTACCAGCCGATGTTGCTCGGTGCCTCGCAGGTGCGCGTATCGGACAGCAAGGCCGACGTGGATGTCACTCAGGATGTGACCCTGCTTGCACCGATTTCGGACGGCGCAGTGGCAGTGGACTGGGATCGTGCCATGGAAGCGGGCTTGGTCGTGGCTGATCTAGAGTCAGCGCCCTCAGACGGCGCGCAGTTCGGCGCAGTTCCCGGTGCGGCAAGCAAAGCGAAGAACTATGAGATCTGGAACAAGGATTTTTCAGGTTGGCTGTTCCGGAATCAGAAAGTCGATCTCTTCAAAAGCCCCAGCACGAAAGAACACTCCAAGCCGGGCGAGTCCGAGCGGGACTTCCGTGTACGACTGCAACAGGCGGGTCGTGAAGCCAGGGACAAACAGTCGGACGGTCTGCGTCAAAAATACACACCGAAGATTGCCGCCTTGCACGACCGGATCAGGCGAGCGGGGCAAATGGTCGAACGGCAGCAAGCGGAGTCTCGGTCGAGTCAAATGCAAGCGGCGATTTCGGTTGGCGCTTCAATCCTTGGCGCATTCCTTGGACGGAAGACAATAAGCGCGTCAAATATCGGCCGGGCGACCACGGCGATTCGTGGAGCCGGACGCGCGATCAAGGAATCGAAGGACGTGGGCCAAGCCGAAGAGAACGTCGCAGCGTTACAGCAACAATTGGCCGACCTCGAAGCGCAGTTCAAAGCGGAGACCGACGTCCTCGCGGCTGCGACCGATCCTCTCAACGAGAAACTCGACACCGTCTCTCTCAAACCCACCAAAGCCAACATCGCCGTGAAGCTCGTCGCCCTCGCCTGGACACCTCACTGGCGCAATTCAGTAGGCGCGACGACGCCGGCTTGGTGAGCGGAACAGGTGAAGCGCTGTGAGCAGGCGTGAAGCGTATCTCGTGAAGCGTGAAGCGCGGGAAAAGCGGGACGAGTGAGACGGGTGAAGAAGTACTGAGTCCTGAGATAGTTCCGGATAACTCAGAACTGAGAACTCAGAACTCAGAACTTCCGATCCCGCCCGTCACCAGGCGAGATGACCTGGTAATAGCAGAACCCTTCGTGCTCGACGAGTTTCTTCGCGATGACCCCTGCGGCTGTTTCGAGCGTGGCGGCAAGCGTCTCGTTCTGCGTACTGAAGACACTTCCGCCGCGCACCGCTTTCCCCACGAGCGATGTCACGGCGGCTTCGGCGCGCATGGCGTCGCGAGTCACTCGGGCTAAGGCCTCCAGCGAAATCATGGGACGATTGGCATCGAATTCAGGGTAGGCAACCTCCTGGAATGTCGGCTCTACTGTCAATGCCGTCGCGCCATGCACGGCCGGCACTCGATA
>CAMDRK010000171.1 GCA_945906715.1 Nitrospira lenta | reverse complement strand
CCGATCTGCCCGGCGGATGTATCCACAGTTCAACGACGCCGCGACTGCCCTGATCTCGTCCCGCTGACCATCGTCGAGCACATGCACCCGATAACGGTCCTTGGGATAGTCCTGATTGATGCACCCGATCAGCGTGCGGCGAAGAATGCTCAGAGGCTCATCGACAACGGTGACGAAGATGTCGACGATCGGATAGCTGCGCAATGGCACCGATTGGCGTTCGAGCGGCGACCAGGCGTGGTAGGCAAGCAAGAGGATTTGCACAAAGGCGTAGGCTTCTACCGTATAGACCGTCCAACTCGCCAGCAGACTCGCCCAATCGCTGGTGTTCAAAGTATAGAGGCCTCGCCACACCAGGTACCGTGCATACAAGAACAGAGTCAGCACCAAGATGATCTGATGCCCTCGTTTCTTCCAACTGAGGAGGCTGACAACTGCCAGAACCACAAGCGACAGTGGGATGGCCACCGAGGAGTTATAGAAATAATTAAGCCATGTCATAGCCGTTTCCTTTCTAAGACTCCCTATAAATCCTGCTGTTCAGCTGCCGGCCCAGACCATGATTTCTGCGGCTGTCTTCTCTTAGCTGCGTGCATGACTCACCTTAGAATGGAATGGCTTTTCTGCCTATACCGAGGACGGAGGGGGACCAGCTATACGGGCGAGGGGGTACTTCTTGGCCCGCATTATTCATGAAGGTTCGTCGCGAAAGCGCGCAGACGCGAAGCGAGACGGGCATTCGGATGCGAGAAGCCCTGAGGCATACTCGTGCAGTCTGTCGAAGGGCTGAATGGCGAGACTGCCCGTCGTAGCCGCGTATCCACGCTTGCAGCAAAAGCTTCAGTCGAGTCGAACATGGACGCTGACCTGGTGCCGTTCTCGATGGTGTCGATGCACGCATCTACCGCCAATCCCAACGGTCATGGGTTCCATGTCCGCTCATCGAACCGAACGTGCGGTGTTCCCGCATCAGGCTCTCGGACGAGTGCCGCCCCACGGCATGCACACACGCCCCCTGCGCCTGCTTGGCCGTGAGGCCCAGCGCCTCTTGGAGTCTCCGTAGCAAGCCAGGAATTCACAGGGTCACGCCAATCTCCGGCTCCTGGACTCGTCGAGACCCGCCTTGAGCCAGGGCTCCTTCCCTCCTTGTCGGTTGTGTTATCCGCCGAGTGCCATCGGTACGATGAGCCCCTCCGACTTCCCACACGGCTCCCTCCCATCAAGGGAGCGAGACCCGTATCGCCCTCGCCGCGTGGGCTCTCCCGTGTTGCCCTGTGTGCTGTGCCGGCGCCACACCCCCTTCGACCTTGCTCAGGACAGGCTTCACACGCGTTGCGGCCCGCCGGAGTGCGATGCTGTTTCCCACGGAAGACCCTGCCATCCTCTTTTGTATGCCCCTCCAAAGTGAATACCCCCCCCACTTGGGCAGCTTGGCAAAAAGCAGATCTCAGGAGATAAGTGACGTATGGCGATGCGGGACTCGATCGAGGAAACATCATTTGCGGCTGAATGTGATTTTGCTGACGGCAGAAGCACAGTGCCGATCCTCATGGCCATCCCCATAACGATGCTGAGCGGCCTGGAACTCTCAGTTTTTGAGAGGCCCGGTACGCGTTCGTTACTCACTCGCTGGTTTGGAAATTGAGCATGAACGCTCTCGCATATAATTTTGACAAGAGATTGGACTCGGCCCACGCGCCTGAATTGCGCGGCGAGGCTCTCTTGTCCGCTTGCTCCTTGAATCAATCGGCTGCCGCGGTGAATCTGCTGCCGCCCGACTCAACCACGAGCGAGAACGTATCGCCAAAAGTGGCGCAAGCCATTGCCGCGATGAGAGGAGAGGTCAGATCGACTTTCCTCTTTCTTCAAATCCTGGTGCTGGTGGTCATGGTCGGCGGCGCGGCGCTGAATTTCAACATCCTGCATGATCAATCTATCTGGCTGCCCTTCATGGCTCTCCTGGCCATCTTCAGGGGGCTCTTATTCCTTCCCGTTCGCATGATTGCGTCGGATTGGTTCCCGGGTCTTCTCGCAATACTCGACACAATTATCACGGCCACGCTGTTCTACTATTCCGGCAGAACCGGAGCCGAAGCCTATGCAGCCTATTTCCTCATCATGATAATTGCGTTACTCACCCGCACAAGACAACAGACCATCCTCTATGCGCTCGTGGTCACGACCATGTACGGGTTGGCCTTCTATCAGGATGCTGGGTTGGCAGGAGTCACACTGGATTACCATTTGCTGCAACTCCCCCTCATCCTGGGAGTGGCTGTCGCCTGCGGACGCACGATGGACTCAGTAAGAATACTCACCACCAGTGACCCAATAACTGGCCTTCCGAGTCGCACACAATTCGTGGCCCTGCTCCGTCACGCTGTGAAACACGCCCGCAAGTCTCGCGAGAACATCAGCGTGCTTGTTCTGGAAATTGCAGGGATGGATCAGATCTATGAGACGAAGGGTCGTTCCGCAGGCGATCGCGTCATAAAACATATCGTGAACCGACTCGTGCCGCTGGTAAAACCTGGCGACGTGGTGGCGCGACATGGACAGGCCAGCTTGGCCATTCTGACAAGACACTACGCCACCCCTGCAGAGGTGGCGCATCTGGCTGATGAGTTTGTCGAGATGCTTCGAGTCCCGTTCATCGAGTTAGGCGAGCGAGTCTCTCTCTCAGTGCATATCGGGGGCGCGCTCGTTCCTGACACGAATGCGATGGATGCTAGCGCAATAATCGACCATGCCAAATTGGCGTTAACCTGCGCCAAAACGCGAGGGAAAAACTGTTACGAGTTCTACTCAGAAGACATGGCGTCGCGCGCTTACGACCCCCTGTTCTTAGACATGAGCCTTCGCAAAGCTCTCGATCGCCGTGAGCTGTCGGTTTCCTATCAACCAAAAATCAATCTCGCGACTGGCCAGCTCGTAGGAGCAGAAGCGCTGATGCGGTGGCAGCACCCCGATGTGGGCTCGGTGTCCCCCGTGCATTTTATCCCATTAGCGGAAGCGTCTGGCCTGATCGAAGCCATGGGTGAATGGATTCTCCGCACGGCATGCTTGCAAGCCAAAGAATGGCAAGAACGTGGCCTTCCTCCTTTCTATATTGGAGTCAATGTCACACCCACACAGCTGATGAACCCCCAGCTGGTCAGCACGGTAGCAAGAATCTTGAAGGAAACCAATTTGAACCCTCAGTGTTTGGAGTTGGAAATTACCGAGAGCGTGTTGATCACAGAAGCAGATACCACATTGGAAAACCTCTACAAGCTGAAATCTCTGGGGGTTCACCTTTCTGTGGATGATTTTGGAACCGGGTATTCGGGGTTGAGTTACCTGACCCAGCTCCCTGTCGATGCGCTGAAGATCGACCAACACTTTGTTCGAGAGATCAGCAAGGGACATCAATCCAAAGCCATCATCAAAGCAGTTGTTGGCATGGCCTTGACTATGGGCCTGAGAGTGACTGCCGAAGGAGTGGAGAGTCAGGAACAGGCCTTACTCCTGCGTGACCTCGGCTGCCATGAGGGACAAGGGTTTTTCTATAGCAAACCGCTCTCGTCTGGAAACATGGAGCAGTACCTGCAAGGCGAGCAGCAGCGCCAGAAGGTAGAAGCCAGCAAACACGCATTGATTGAGGCATTGTCGAGCCGCTATGAAAAACCCTACTTGCCTGCCAGGAGGGCTCTGTGACCCCGGCTACAATTCTGATCATCGAGGAAGAAGAATCAACCCGCGCCCTCCTGCGCTCCATGCTTGAAGCGGCTGGACATGAGGTGCGCGAAGCGCCCAATGGCCGCACGGGGCTTGCGCTGTATCGGGACAGGCCACCGGACTTGGTGATCACCGATATTCTCATGCCCGAGATGAGTGGATTGGACATGCTCTTGGAGTTGACGCGTGAATTCCTCAACGCGAAGGTCATCGCGATATCAGGTGAGCAAGGAGAAGGGAATGTTTTAGGTGTCGCCAAACTCTTGGGCGCGCGACAGACCTTGCACAAGCCGTTTAGCATGGACACGCTGCTTAAGGCGGTGCGCTACGAAATAACACACTAACCTGTCATGGAAATTGTCTCAGACCTATCAGGAAGGGCTGGGCACTATAGGCATTCAGGCTATGCAGCATGACCGTAACTGTATTACTCGGGGTACTTCTTAGGAGAGGCCGGCCGGCCGCGACTCTAGGGAGTTGTCGCTTGCGGCGAACGATCTGGGAGCCGCGAGTCAGGCGTGGATTATCAAGAAATCATGGATTTTTGAGGATGGTTTGCTATGGTTTGCAGAGATATCCCCATCATCACATGACACCACGGCCCTCTACCATATGACCACGATACCCGCCTTCAAAATCCTGATCGCGCTTGGCTTCCTCGTCTTGTTCGCTGGTCTCTACAGTATCCGCTGGCCATTCCAAGCGTATGAGCAGAAGCCAACCACGTCCGGGAATCCAGTTGTCGCGACTGTAGGAACAGACTCGATCACCTTGCGAGAGGTTGAGCAAGCTGCGGCCCTTTCCCTCTACCACGCAGACCAACAGCGCAGAGAACTGCTACAGCAAGCGCTCCAACGGAAAATCGAGGAGACCCTGCTGGCGGCGGAGGCATCCCGAAAGGGTATAAGCGTCTCACAGCTCCTGACCGAGGCTTCACAATCGGAATCCATCGCCCGGCTTGCAGACCTCCCAGGTCCTGTCAAACGGCTGAGCCTCGGCACGACTCAGGACAGCCCGAGCCATGACGCATCGCAAGACCTTCAGGAACAGGCAAGAATTCGGCAAGCGCTGCTGGTCTCCCTTCGCCGCAAGACTGATATTCACATTACTCTTCCGCCCACAGAGCCGCCAATCCTCACAGTCAGCGTGGACGACGATCCTTCGATCGGGCCTGTCGATGCGCCGGTCACCATTGTGGAGTTTTCAGACTTTCAATGCCCCTACTGTCAAAAGAGCGTGGGAATACTGAAGGAACTTCGCCGTCTCTATGGTGAAAAGATCCGCATGGTCTATCGAGACTATCCTGGTCCCAACCACCCCTATGCGTCACAGGCCGCCGAAGCCGCCCAATGCGCGGGAGAGCAACGCATGTATTGGGAGTACCACGACATCCTGTTTGACCGGCAAACCCCAGGGAATGGATGGAACTTTCCTGCTCTGGCAACGGAACTGGGCCTTCAGCCGGACAGCTTTGCGACCTGTCTGAATACAGGACGCTATCGCGAAGAGGTGGCCAAGGATCTTCAGGATGGCTTCACGCTCGGCATTACCAGCACACCGACGTTCTTCATCAATGGCCGTCCTTTGGTTGGCGCGAAACCGCTTGCTGAATTTCAAGCTGTGATCGACAGGCTTCTCAAACAACAACCCTCTTCATAATCTTGCTTTTCCTGCTTGTAAGCTCTCCGTCTCCTGTCCTACTCTGTATGCGGAGGCCGATCTATGGATGATTCAAGTCGTTTAACCAAAACAAAAGAACAGTGGGCAAAGGCCCGGCGTGGCGGTGAAGAACGGGAAGTGTTTTACGAAGGAGATGCCCGTCTGCCACAGGGGCAGCATCTTGTCGAGACCTGGCCTGTGCTGGATCTGGGGTTCAAACCTGACGTCCCCTTGAGCGAATGGAGCCTGACCATCGGTGGGTCTGTGACCACGCCTGTCACCTGGACATGGGAGCAGTTCTTGGCACAGCCCCAATTCAAGGACTTGTCGGATTTCCACTGTGTGACAAGCTGGAGCCGATTCGACAACGAGTGGGAAGGGGTCAGCTTTAAACACATTCTATCCGTGGTAAAACCACTGGCTTCGGCGAAATTCGTCCTCTTCAAATCGTTCGACGACTACACCACCAATTTGCCGCTTGAAGCCTGCGACGATCAGGACGTGCTCCTGACATACAAATGGAACGGCAGACCCCTCTCGAAGGAACACGGAGGCCCGGTTCGCATGATTGTCCCAAAGCG
>CAMDRK010000170.1 GCA_945906715.1 Nitrospira lenta | reverse complement strand
CAGCGGAGGGCAAAAGGGAGCGCTTCGCTGCCTGCATTCCCTCTTCAGCTGGATGAAGAAAACGCCGACGCATCCTCGACACAGCCGGCACTCATTTCCGGTGCCGTCCAAATAGGGTTGAGCGACGCCAAGCTGAAACAGGATCTCGTGACGATGATCAGAGATATTCTCATCTTCACCTTCGTAATTATCGGAGCAGGCGCACTCGGCACCCACCTGCTCACCCTCCGTATCACGAGGCCGCTGAGAAACCTTGCTACGGTGGCCCAGCAAGTGGCTGAGGGCCGTTCACCTCTGTTCCTCACACCATCCAGTCACGACGAAGTCGGCCAACTGACCAGCATGTTTAACCTGATGACCTCCTCACTACAGGAAAGGAATGTTGCCATTACAGCACACATGGCGACCATCAATCAGCAGGTCGCTCAATTGACCACTTTACATCAAGTCAGCGGGGCCATCGCCCGGACGCTGGACCTGAACAAGATTCTTCACACCGTCCTACAGCTCCTGAACTCCAATCTTGGTTTTACACGTATGTTTGTGACGCTACGACATCGCGATCGAGACACGGCGTATGTGGCCCACATCGTCGGGGTCGCGCCGGACATTGCAGAGGCAGCTCGCCGGCTTGAATTCCCGATCCGGGACGATGGCGGTCTCCAAGCCGACCTGCTGATTCATGGCAAACCCTTGCTCGTCCCAAGCTTAGAGGCCGTGGCCGATCGCATCCTACCACCGATGCTGGAGCTGGCTCGCCAGGCCGGAGTGACGTCCTTCGTCGCGGTGCCGATCCAAAACCAAAACGAGACGCTTGGATACCTCGCCGGTGACCGGGGCTCACAGCCCTGCACGAACGAAGATCTCCATATGCTCTCGACGATCGCCGGCCAGGTCGCCGCGGCCATCGACAATGCCAGAGCCTATTCCCACCTCGAAGAACTCACGCAGCATCTCGAACTGCGTATTATAGAGCGCACGAAGGACGTGACCGTCGCGAATGAGCGCCTCCAGGAACACGATCGGCAGCGGTCGCTGTTTCTCTCTGTCGCGTCCCATGAATTGCGCACCCCCATGACCGTGATTCGCAGCTTTGCAGACAATATGCGTGACGGTATTGCAGGGCCGGTGAGCGAACAACAAATGTCCTACCTCACTCGCATCGGACATAACCTGAGTCGGCTCACCAGAATCATCAATCAATTGCTCGACTGGTCGCAGATTGACAGAAAAAAGGACATGCTCTGTTTCACGCCGGTCTGCGTCGAAACCACGGCGCGCCTCGTCATCGACAGTTTGCGCTCTGTCGCAGCTGAAAAATCGATCACGATCGAGATCGCGCATGCGGAAGGGCTTCCGGCGGTCCAGGGGGACAGCGATAAGCTGGAACAGGTTCTCTGGAATCTCATCGGCAATGCGATCAAGTTTACGCCGCCGGACGGCCGCATCACCGTCGATTTCCAGACGACCCCCGAGGGCCTTGTCCAAACCTCTGTCGCCGATACCGGCTGCGGGATTGACCCGGGCCACCTGGGAACAGTCTTCAAGGAATTTTCCAAGGTGCCGTCTGCCATTCCTAACGCTCAAGGGGCTCAGCTTGGCCTGTTCATTACCAAAAGCCTGGTGACGATGCATAAAGGGACCATCTGGGTGGAGAGCACGCCAGGGGCCGGCACACGATTTTATTTCACAATACCGGTGGCGGCTTCGTGAGAAGCGCGAGAAGAAGTTCTGAGTTCTGAGTTCTAAGTTCTGAGTTGGAAGCAAACCTGGAAGGGCGGGACGGGCGAGAGGGGTGAAGAAGTTCTGAGTTCTGAGTGTTGAGTTCTGAGTTGGGAGTTAGTTCCGGATAACTCAGAACTCAGAACTTATAACTCAGAACTTCCCAGTGTATTTTCCTATATGTATGGACTAGAATTCGAAAAATGCAGGTAGCGAGGCTGAAGGGGTTCAGGAGTTGTCCGTGATTGATCACATGAACCTTCAGCCTGAACCCCTGAATTCCTGAACCCCTGAGAAGCCGCAATGCGCGCCAAAATCCTACTTGTCGACGACGACCGCGATATTCTGCTTGGACTCGAGAATCGTATCACCTGGATGGGGCACGAGCCTGTCACAGCCGACAACGGCAAAGACGCATTGCGCTTGCTTGAACAAGGAGAATTCGATCTCGCGCTCCTGGACTTGGAACTGCCGGGTCTGTCCGGGCTGGAGGTTCTCGAGCGGGTGAAAGCCGCCTCGCAGAGCGAGCGGAAAACCGAAAAGGACACCAACGCAGCTCACACCGCCCCGCATATCATCATCCTCACCGCATTCGGCACCATCGATCGCGCCGTGCAGGCTATGCAGCTTGGCGCGTTCGATTTTCTGACGAAACCGTTCAGCGCCGATCACCTGACCGTCGTGATCAACAAAGCCCTGGCTTCTGTGGTGCTACACCAACAGGTCGACGTCCTCCGTCAGGAAATCGACAAACGCTACGATCACCTCGTGGGGGCCAACGCCAAGATGGCCACGCAACTCACGATCGCCAAACAAGCGGCGCAGACCGACGTGACCGTCGTCCTGTTCGGTGAAACCGGTACGGGAAAGGAAGTCGTAGCCAGCGCCATTCATCGGTGGAGCCCACGCAGTTCAAAACCATTTATCGCAATCAATTGCGCGGCGTTGCCGGAGCCGCTGCTCGAAAACGAACTGTTCGGTCATGAAAAGGGCGCCTTCACCGGGGCGGTCAAACGGGAACCAGGCAAGATCGAAATTGCAGCAGGGGGAACGGTGTTTCTCGATGAAATCGGGGATATGCCGCTCCCACTACAAACCCGTCTGCTGCGGGTCATCCAGGATCAGACCTTCTATCGTGTGGGTGGAACCCAGCCGGTGAGCACCCATGTGCGTTTCATTGCCGCCACGAACAAAGACATACGGCAGGCGATCAAGCAGGGCACATTTCGTGAGGACTTATACTACCGGCTTGCCGTAATCACCGTGACGCTCCCGCCCTTGCGTGAGCGGATGGACGATATCCCTGCGCTCGCCCGGCATTTCCTCGATCGGGTAGTCAGAATGGGCATTCATCGCTCCTGCACTCTGAGTGACCATGCCGCACGGGCGTTGCAACGGTATCAGTGGCCTGGCAACATACGCGAGCTTGAAAATGTGCTGATGCGCGCGGTGATCTTGTGCCCCGAGGACATCCTTGAGGCCTCGGACCTGCATCTGGGAGACGCACCGTTCTCCTCGGAGGCTGAGGCCGAAACCGGATCTCCTCCCCTTCACTACCATGAGTGCGTCGACGCCTACAGCCGGAAGATCATCGAAGAATCGTTGCAAAGAAATGGATGGAACCAAACCAGAGCAGCCGAAGAGCTCGGCCTTCAACGAACCTACCTCACCAAACTGCTCCGCCAGAAAGACATCTCAGGAAGACAGCCGGAGGAAGACAGTTCTGAGTTATAAGTTCTGAGTTCTGAGTTGTCCGGAAATAACTCAAAACTCAGAACTCTAAACTCAGAACTCGGCGAAGCCGTTGACTCAGCACTCAGGACTCAGCACTCAGCACTTCCGTGCTTCCCCATCTCCCTTAGCTGCCTCGGCGTCAGCCACCAACGGAGGGCGCCTCGGCCTGGCTTCACCGGCATTGGCAGCTCGATCAGACAGGCCCCGGCCTTCTTCATGGGACACGATGCGGTAGCTCGCCCAAACAGCATAAAGCTAGCCGCCATGCCCAGCTGCGGTTCATGACCGATACAGAGCAGGCAGGATTCCAGCGGCAGATCGCGCAGGATGGAGAGGAGCCGATCCGGAGGCGCATCCGGCAAGAGTTCCTCGACGATTTGCACCGCGGAACGGACTCGTAGCGAGCGATGCACAATCTTCGCCGTCTCGATCGCCCGAATCAAAGGACTCGACAAGACATCAGTCGGCTGCACGCCAAGCCGGTTCAACCCAGCCGCCACCTGCGCCACACGCTTCGCCCCTCGCTCAGTCAGAGGACGATCTGCTTCCGCCCCTTCCCATTCATCCCGCTCCACCGCAATGCCATGTCTCAGCAACACACAGTCCATCGTTCCCCTACTCGTGCATCAAGGTTTCACTCGGTTATTGTTGGGGACTGGAGTGTATGGTTTCTAGTTTCATGTTTCAAGTTGTCAGGAAACAACTCTGAAAACTTGAAGCTAGATACATGAAACCAGTACCTAGCAGGCTGCGGAAAACTCAATTTGTGGTTCGACCGGCCTGTCCTGAGCGAAGTCGAAGGGCTCACCACGAACGGGATAAATCCTTAATTTTCAGTATTGCTGCCGTTCGCCCTGAGCATGTCGAAGGGTGACCAGGGACTTTTTCAGCATCCTGCCAGAAACTTGAAACTAAAAACGCTTGAATGAGATACGCTTTGCGGATATCGAGATGGACGCATGGGGACAGGCGGGGCACGAAGTGCTGGGTTCGATTACCCGCGCGTGAGCAGGCGAACAAATTTCGCAGCCGAGATGACGGGCACACCGCTGTAGTGCGAGGCCTCGAAATCCTGGTCGCCGGTGACGAAGTATTGCGGTGGGGGTTCCGTCGCCAGCAAATCAAGAAACACACGATCCCGGGCATCACGGATGGGGGCCGTACTCGGGACTGGGATGACTAGATCGGCTTGGACTCGAAGGTCGGCCAGAAACGCCGCAGGCGTGATCGTCGTGTGGGTGAAGTATCGCTGGACAGCCGGGCGGTGGAGCACGTGCTCAAGTTCAGCGAAGGTGGCCTCGCTCATGACAGCTACCACCTGCCCGACTCGAACGGCATTGAGGATCTGCGCGGGTGGGCTGCTCACGGACATCAGCCCGGACACGATGATGTTGGTATCAAGGACGACGCGCACGTGGCGTTCGCACCGCCGCAACCTCTGCGGCAATTTGATCAGGGGTAAGGGGGCCAAGCTCCTGGGCGGAACGACGCAGCTTACCGATCATGCGCCCGAGTCGCTGACGACTGGCCTGGCGTTCCGGCGACTCCAAAATCACCATGTAGGCTCCCCGACGGACGGACACGGGTTTGCCCCACCCCTTAACCCAGGCTGAGGGAATCACCACGCCGTCCTTGGTGTATTTTACCGCTTTCATGTTTCTGACCCTCCCGCTCCTATTCGCGGGTGGAAGTATAACACGGTGGTGGCACGCGGGCCAATGTCAGCTCAATCCTGCCTGTTCACCTTTGGTTTCTGCATGAAAGGCGTGCAAAACGGCACACGCAGTTTTGAGTTCTGAGTTATGAGTTCTGAGTTGGAAGGCGGGGAGAGGGAGAAAGGTTCTGAGTTCTGAGTTCTCAGTTCTGAGTTATTTCCGGACAACTCAGAACTCAGAACTTATAACTCAGAACTCGGCAAAGCCGTCAACTCAGCACTCAGCACTTCTTCACCCGTCTTACTTTTCCGATCGATACCGCATGCGGCTGCCGTGAAGAAGGGACAGTTCAATTTCACTGGCGGTCAGTTCAAGGGGGAAGTAGGCGCCGGATATTTTTGCGCCATTGATGCTGGCGCCTTCAAGCCGCGCCTTGCGAAAATCGACACTGCGTAAATCAGCCTGACGAAAATAGCAGTCGCTGAAGTCCAACCCATCGGCATCCAGTCCTCGCAGATCGAGACCTCGCAAATCGCACGCCCGTACATCGACCTTCTCTCCTGATGCCTTTCTCGTATTGAATTCAGTGATACACCCCTCGCGCAGCAACCGATACATCGCATCGTTGGGAATTCGTAGTTTTGTGCGGGCAGGATTTGTGGTGTCCATGGAACCTCCGTCTGTTGAATGGTAAATTTTGAATGGTGAATGGTGAATGTTCGGAAATCATCAGATTGCATCCGACTCCGACCATTTATCATTCACCATTCATAATTCATCATTCCGCTGGTACCCAGCCTCATCCCAGGGGCACCGTAAAGCTGACCTCGTTTCCCTTGTCATTGTAAGC
>CAMDRK010000169.1 GCA_945906715.1 Nitrospira lenta | reverse complement strand
CTCAGAATATGGACTTTACGACATGATGACTTGACGACTTTTCGACGTTCAGCGCAACCCCAGCAACTCTACATCGAAGATCAAGGTGGCATTCGGTGGAATGACGCCACCTGCCCCCTGTGCGCCATACCCGAGCTTGGAAGGAATGGTCAGCTTTCGTTTCCCGCCGACTTTCATGCCCTTCACTCCCTCGTCCCAGCCCTTGATGACTCGTCCAGCACCGAGAGGAAAAGAAAACGGTTGGCCCCGGTCTACGGAACTATCGAACTTCTTCCCGTTTTCCAGCCAGCCGGTGTAATGCACAGAGACGGTCTGTCCCGCCTCTGCCATCGCGCCGGTTCCGACCGTGAGATCGACATACTGTAATCCGGATGACGTCGTGACTTCATTCCCTTTGGCACCTGCTTCCTGATACGGCATGACAGCTCCTTTCCTAGCGTTATTCACTCAACCACGATGAATACGGCGACAACAGAGTGAAGAATTATTGGGCAAAGGATCTTCTCCCCTGGAGTTCCTTGGAGGAATTAGGCTCGGAGAAGATAACCACACTCGCTGTATAGCCGTGCAGAAAGTTTCGTCCTCCGACCGAACCGATCTCGCCTTGGGCAAAGAATCCCGCCGTTGGAATGGGGCCAAGCCGCTCTTGTACGACCCCGATGTCATGATTGGGTTGGCCAAAGAGTCCTTCTCCGCGCCCGCAACAGCTGAACAGGAGAGCCCCGAGTGGGGGACTCTGATGCTTCGCCCGATCCGCAGCCAGAAGCACGTGCAAGTCGTCGCTGGCAGACTTCGCATCGCGAAGGTGGAACTGCACGGTCTGGCCTTCCTGGATGACGTCCCCGATCGCAATAGCTCCGGCCTGTTGATCCGCTCCGATGAGATTTCGAACGAGGAAATCCCCCCTCTCGAAATGACTCCCGTGCTCATCAATGACGATGCCTAGATGCAACGCACGATGCGCATCGTGGCGTTGGGCTCCCTCCATGGATTCGAAAACATCCTGGAGCCGTTTCAAGGCCGACACCCCGCCCAATTCATAGATAAGGTTTTGCTCCGCTCTCGTCACGACAAACCGTTCACCGATCGGACGGCAGCCTTGCGAGGTTACCGTTCGCACGGTAATCGGTCCGGTGAGTTGCACTCCCACTACGCCCCCGTCAAAGCTCTGATCGTTGAGGAGCAGTCTGTTTTCTCCAGAATCCTGGCCTCCGCCAGCAAGACCCCCGCCAACTTTGCCATGAGGGTACCGTTCGTTTATGAGGGATAGGACCTCCTGCATCGGTGTCGAAAATGGATCGGCGAGGAGGAGAAAGGTCGCATCCTCGATTCCCGGTTCCGGCCACCCGGGCATGCGGATTTGGTCCTGTAGCTGAGACACTGAAATCTGGAGCGGAGTCAGTTTGACATCAGGAAGGCATGCGGCCCAGACAGTCAAGGCTGCTGCGGCTTCAATCTCCTGGGAGCCGGCGATGACACCTTCACCCGAACAGCCCAGACAGACCTTCGCCCGTAGCGCCCTCTGTAACATGGCTGAAATCATGGTGGCTTTGGACGCATGGTGGGCAGAAAAGAAGACGAAGACCAGATCGATAGGGGCCGTGCCAATTTGCATGAGAATAGCATCCGCAAGATCGCGAGTGGCGGCTTCCGTATCGGTCTTACGCGAAAGTGCGGTTGCGAATTGAAGTGTGGCCTGAGCCGTCGTGCCTGTGTATTGAGTCGTCATGGTATGAATGTGCCGCCTGTCGATCGCCGCTACATTAAACGCCTGGATCCATCCGTTCCGGACGATCCTTAGCCAGCTTTTTATAATAGCGCCACATGTACGAATGGTAGTCATCGAGTTGGGCCAGGAGATAATGCAGCTCTGCGGGATCTTCCGTCTCCACGGCATGAGTCAAGCGGGTTTGCAAAAACTCGGCGAACGCTTTGGTTTTTCCTAAGGCGGTTATGAGGCTCACGCTCCCGCCGAGTTGGTACTCGTTCATGCGAATCCTCCAAATACTAGAGAGTCGCGAGAGGATAACGAGGCAAGAGAGGAAAATGCAAGTGAGGGAATCTTCCTCGGAGCGACAGGTTTAGCATCGTTACTTTGTCTGGCGATCGAGGATAGCACGGAGCTTGGCGAGAGAAATGGCCTCGATGCGATGGCTGTCCCGACCTACCATCGTTGTCGCCATCGTCAAGGCATTGAGGATGGCTTCTTCCGTGGCTTCGACCGTCGCTGTGATCAACGGGTTCAAATGTGTGTCGGCGAGGTGTAGTTGTTGAAACGTCGGCTCTTTCGGGTAATGCGGGATCGTGTTTGCGGTGGAGAAGGCCAACATAAAGTCGCCGCTCCCGTGCCGCGCAGTGGAACCGGTGCGCGCCAGTCCCAGCGCGGCGCGCTTCGCCAACCGCGTAAGCTGCCGACTGTCGAGCGGAGCATCGGTGGCGATGATGACGATGATCGAGCCTTCGCTTTGCCCAGGTGAAAGGGCCTGCGCGACGGGAGGGACCGCCTCATACAGCCGGCCAACCGGCATACCGCCCACGATGAGCTCAGGCCGTCGCCCATGGTTGGCATTGACGAGCACGCCGATCGTGTAGCCGCCCTCGGTCTCCGGTAATCGCCGTGACGAAGTACCGATGCCGCCCTTGAAGCCGTAGGATACCATCCCTGTTCCTGCGCCGACAGTCCCTTCCTGCACGACCCCGGAGGAGGCGCTGTCGAGCGCCCGCGCCACATCCGTCTCCGAAACATGTCGCCCTTGTATATCGTTGAGCCGCCCATCGTCGCATTCAGCAACCACTGGCGTCAGGGTATCGTCGGTAATGCCGATCTCCGGATAGCGCGCGATCATCCAGCTCATGACCCCATTGGCCACTCGTGGCACGTTCAACGTATTCGTGAGGGCGATCGGGTACTCGAGAAATCCCGACTCGCTGATCCAGGCAAGCCCCGTCATCTCACCAGTTCCGTTGAGCACAAACGACCCGGCCGGCACTTTCTTGTGCCACACATCAGCGCGAGGGATGACGACCGTCACACCGGTTCGTACCGGGCCGAGCCCTGGTTTGAGCGGCCCGTCGCCAGAGATGAGGGTGGTCTGGCCCACGGTGACGCCGGCCACGTCAGTAATCGCGTTGAACGGTCCAGGGGTATAGGAGCCGACGACGATGCCAAGAGCGCGAGATCGCAATCGAGGTTCTCCCGGCTCGCCGGTTTGGGCAGAAACGAGCGGGGCTGAGCAGATCCCGATAGCCAGGATCAGCAGCGGGATTGCCAGGCAGGTATTTCCGTTAGACCTCATGGATTGATCCGACATGAGGAACTGCGACCTCAATTCCTGGGTGTTCAGCCTGAATGACAGCGGCCAGTGAGAGGGACTGCCTTTCTTCACCATGGACGAGAAAAATCTTACTCGGGCTCGGCTTGATTGCGCGCACATAGGCCAAGAGGTCATGGCGATCTGCATGGGCAGAGAGCCCGTTGAGCTTGACGATCTGCGCCCGGCGCGGAGTGGGTACGCCGAAAATCGGGACGACATCCCACCCTTCGACGAGCTTGCGTCCGAGGGTATGCTCGGCTTGAAAGCCCACGAAGACGATCACGTTCGCTTCGTCTCGAATCGCGTGTTTGAGATGATGCACGACGCGGCCGCCTTCACACATACCGGAGGCGGAGATAATAACGCAGGGGCCCTTCATGCTATTGAGACGCTTGCTGTCTTCCGGCGAAGAGACAAAATGGATATAGCGTGAGGCGAAGAGATCGCCGGAGGATGTGAAAGTTTTAGTGGTTTCTTCATCGTAACATTCCGGATGGCGGCGAAAGACTTCCGTAGCCCGTGAAGCCAGCGGGGAATCGATATAGATCGGGATGGGATCAAGGCGCCCCTCGCCGACGAGTTCTTTGATCCGCATGACCAATTCCTGGGTCCGGCCAACCGCAAATGCCGGGACAATAATCTTGCTCTTGTGGGTTCTGGCATGGATAAGAAGGTCCAGCGCCTGCTGTTTCATGATCGCTCGGTCGGCTTCGTGCAGGCGATCGCCGTAGGTCGACTCAAGAATCAATACGTCGCAGGGCGGTGGTAGCTCAGGGTCGCGAAGAATGGGCATGTTGGAACGGCCAAGATCGCCGCTGAAGAGCACGGTGGTCGTATTGCCCCGTGCCGTATATTTCACCCGAATGGCCGCCGATCCCAGGATATGTCCGGCGTCATGAAAGGATGCTGTCACGCGCGGGGAGATCTTGAGCATGTCTCCGTATCGCTCGCCTTCGAATCGGCGGACAAGCTTACGAACGTCATCGATATTGTAGAGTGGTCGGACACAGATCCTTCCCTTCCGTTGTTCCTTCTTGTTGACGTAACCGCAGTCACTCACCTGTACACGAGCCGAATCTTCCAGCATGAGTTCTGTCAAATCTGCGGTGGCTCTGGTGAGGTACACCTTTCCAGAGAAACCGTGCTTCGGGAGCACCGGCAAGGCGCCGGAGTGGTCGACATGCGCATGGGAAAGTAAGACCGCATTGAGCGACTTGGGGTCGAACCCAAAATTTCGATTCTGCCGATAGGCTTCGTCTCGGCGTCCTTGAAACAGTCCGCAATCGAACAACAGCCGGAAGCCCGGCATCTCAAGCATGTGGCGGCTCCCGGTCACTGAACGCGCAGCCCCATGGAACGACAGTTTCATGATGAAGGTACTCCATTATGGCGACTGATCAGATCCCAGGCTTCCTGAGCCGTCTCAGCATAGTGAAACAACAGTAAATCGTGTTGGGCGATGAGCCCGTTCTCGACAAGCCATTGCCAGTTAATCAGGCGCTCCCAAAAGTCCCGTCCGACCAGTACGACCATCACGTTTTCGGTCTTGCCTGTCTGGAGAAGCGTCAGCGTTTCGAACAGCTCATCGAGAGTGCCGAAACCTCCGGGAAAGGCAACCAAGGCTTTGGCGCGGATTAGGAAGTGCATTTTCCTGATGGCGAAATAGCGAAACTGAAAATTCAGTTTCGGTGTGATGTAGGGGTTTGGGCGCTGTTCGTGCGGTAGAGTGATATTGAGGCCGATTGATTTCGCGTTCACGTCCGCCGCCCCGCGATTGGCGGCCTCCATGATGCCGGGCCCTCCACCGGTGACAATCACATAGTCACAACGACCTTCGACTTGGCAGGTCGAGGACACCAGCCGGCCAAACTCACGCGCCACGTCATAGTACTTTGAAAGTGCGAGTTGCCGTCGCGCGACCGACGCCTTGTGCTGGCACGCTGGATTGCTGGGAGATCGAGCCGCTTCTTCTTCCGCCATGTGGAGCGCACGAATGGCGGCGTCTGGTTCTTGTAACCTCGCACTTCCAAACACGACGATGGTCGACCGGACTCCCTCTTCATGCTGGAGCAACTCAGGCTTGAGAAGTTCGAGGCCGATGCGGATGGGACGGAGTTCATCCCGCTGGAGAAACTCCGTGTCGCGATCGGCTGGAATATAGGATGAGGATTCTTCGGCGTGACTGATGAAATCTGGATCAGATGGAGGAGTCATAAAGTGATTATAGAGAGATTGGAGAGGCCCGGCAATTCTCGATGAGACGTAGCATCCTAGAATGGCCAAAACCAAATGATTGGCTCATCTGTGGATTTTCGAGAAAATCCGTAGGCGCGCACGGTCCACTGAGGATCGAATACCACCTGGAGTTGTTCAGGTGTAATTCCGATCTTGTTCAGTCTTATCGTCGGGGAGTAGGGTAAGAATAGGCGACCGATGGCACCGAAGTCCAGACCCGCGGATTTTGTATCGCTCCAATAATAGAGGGCCACAACCCCGAAATCAGATTCAGTCACCTCATCTGGGGCTCCGATGTGATCGGCTAATTCTCGTATTGTCGTCTGTCCGACGCGAATAAAGCTGACCTGTTCCGGAGTCAGGACGTCGTTGAGCGTGGCTCGGCGGACACTACATCCAGCGCAGAGAAGAAGGATGCAGAGCGCACCAACGACCAAT
>CAMDRK010000168.1 GCA_945906715.1 Nitrospira lenta | reverse complement strand
GCCACTTCATCGGACACCATGTGTTCGATGGCCGCGTAGCAATCTTCGGTGTTCTCGCGAAAGTTCAGGATATCGATCTTGTCCCAGGGCCGCTTGAGCACCGGAATCAACTTCGCAGGTCGCACGTTCGCGTAGAGGTCGAACACCTTCCGGAGTGTCACGTTCGCGCTCTTGTGACCGGTCCCAATCGGCGTGGTTGTGGGCCCTTTCAACGCGATCTTGTTTCTAGCGATGGCTTGGACCGTCTTGTCCGGCAACAACGTGCCATGCTTCTCCAAGCAGTCCAGTCCGATCTCTTCGTACTCCCATTTGATATCGACACCGCTCGCATCGATCACCAGCCGAACCGCTTCGCAAATTTCAGGGCCAGTGCCCTCTCCCGGTAACATCGTCACGATATGCTGAGCACCCATAGAAAAACCTCCCTTACGCAGCTAGGGCGATCGGACCATCCGTTCCCTCAACCGGCCGTAAATGCAAATCAGAGACCAGACTGTGTGAAGACTACGCGACGAATAGAGAATTGAAATTTCCCAGCAAATTCGTGGACAGTAGTGACTTGAAGATCCCCACGAAAAAGTGTGCTTCTCGACGTTGCGAATTGCTCGTGCATCAACACACGGCCTGCACCGTGATCTGTGCGTCTGTGCTCGGCTATCAGACTTCGCAAGAAATGATCCGTCTGATGAAAAAGCTGGCTAGCCTGGTGGAGCGGTAGGGTGTGCGACACACGTAGCCCAGACTCCCGCAAAGCCAAAACGCACTGAGGGGGAGAGTGCTGACGTATGTGTCTTCCGATACGTCGCCCTGGCCAGACAGATCTGTGCGTGGATGTAATGGAGGTGCTATCGGAGATCAGAGGTGCTCATGCCTGCATCATAATCCAAAGACTAACATAAGAGTGTCAGCCGCGTTGACTCAGCGAGAACCGTTTCCATGAAGTGATGGCTCCGAGACCTTGAGTTGGTTGGGCGACGCACAGCGACGGAGCCGGTCCATGATCGCCAGACCTAGGCCCTGTTCGTCGCAGGGCTCGGCGTATAGGCGATTGAGGCCCAGCGCGTCCAGCCGCCGAAGTGCCGCAAACAGATTCCGTGCAGCCTCACGCAAATCCCCGGACGATGAGAGCACCTCTACCGCACAGAATCTGTCGTCAATGTGGCTCAGGGCTGACATGGCCAGTAAGCCCGCGCGCTCCTGTCCTTGAACAGCTGGTCTCGCCCCTTGAGCAGCTAAGATGGTCACCGGTGTCCTGGTCGCATAATGACGAGGGAGTTGGCCTGGCGCGATCACAGTTTGGCTGGCAGCAGCTCGTACAGCCGGACCAATGACTTCCCGGATCTCTGCGAGCGTGACGCTGCCAGGACGCAGCACTTCGGGCCATGTCCCGATCATCGACACGATGGTGGATTCCACGCCAATCGGGCACGGGCCTCCGTCAAGAATCAAGTCCACGCGATCACCCAGCCCGTCAAATACATGTTGTGCGCAGGTCGGACTCACATAGCCGAACGGATTGGCGCTTGGTGCGGCGATTGGGACACCTGCTTCTCGAATCAGCGCTTGCGCCACCGGATGAGCCGGCATCCTGATGGCGACAGTAGAAAGCCCTGCCGTCACGATATCGGGAACGCTCTCTCGCTTCGGCAGCACTACTGTCAAAGGACCGGGCCAAAACGCATCCATCAACCGGTGATCGCCGAGGCTGATCGCCTGGACCAGGAGATCAAGGGATGCACGCGTCGCAATATGCACGATGAGGGGATCAAAGGACGGGCGCTGTTTGACCTCGAAGATGCGTGCCACTGCATCGGGATTCAGCGCGTTCGCGCCCAGCCCATATACCGTTTCGGTCGGGAAGGCGACGAGCCCGCCGCCGCGGATGATCTCCGCCGCGAGCCGGATGGATTTGGGATCTGAAGCGGGCAACACCTGCGTCTGTCTCATCGATCACTCCTGCCCACCAGCAACCATGTTAGCAAGATCCGGCTCGGCCACATGACATGGCGCCAGCGGGAGACGCACGCCGGTCACGCGCAGGTGTACAGCCAGCATCCGGCTCACACTGCCTTTGCCCTTGGTCCCCGTCACATGGATCGTGCGGAACGCACGATCCGGTTGAGCGTGAAGATCCGTTCAAGCCGGAACCTGCCGGTCGGCCTCATAGTTAATCCGGCTATCCAACAGGGCCTGCACGTTGGCCAACGATCGGAACGGCTCTGACAAAGATTTGGGCTGTCGTTCACTCACGGGCTGCATCCTTAAACAAACCAACCGACGTCAACCAGCCATCGGGAAGAGAAACAGAATCTGGTTTCATTTTTTTACACCTGCAGCCGAGTCAGTCCAGACGATCGACGGTTTACCGTGGACGAACCAAGAGGATGGATGCGTCCACTTTGGCTACCAACTGTTCGGCTACTGAGCCGATAACCAGGCGTTCTAACCCGCGGCGATTCGCTGTTCCCACCACCAGCAGGCCGGCACCCCATTCTTTGGCAGCACTGGTAATGGCTTCTGTAACACCATTAAGAAGGCCATATTCGGCTTCAGCTTGCAGTAAACGGGTTTCTACTTCCAGCCCATCACCGACAGCAGACTTGGCATGCTCCAACAGCTTGAGGCCGGCCTGTTGATCGGCGTCATCTGAATTCCCAACGGCGTAGACGATGCGTAGGGTGGCATGATAGGAAGCGGCAATGTTCTTCGCTTCCTTTAATGCTTCCAGAGAAGTCTCGCTCCCGTCGATCGCCACCATAACTTTCATGAACATAATGGTGCTCCCTCTTGAACCTGGGATTTGGTCGTGAAGGACAGGAAACTCTATCCCCCTGTCCTCAATGACAGGCCGCTTGATCAGTATGAGCCAGGTTGGTTAGGTAATATCGCCACTGCCGCTCTTCTTGAGGTCATCAATGTACCGTTTGACAATATCCCTTCCAGGCATTTTATCGAGATTGGCATACATCATGTAGTGAACACCGCCGTGCACGGCCATGGCAATCAGCAAGCCCTCGAAAATTCCCACCTGGAAGACCAGTACACCGCATAAAACAGCCAGGATCATCGCATAGGGACCGTGATGGGTCACATGTATGAGTCCCTCAATCATCTTCCAGCCCGTGAATATCATGATCGACGCCAAGGCAAACTTCGGCAGATAGGCCAGATATTCGACATTGAACGTAAAGAAGGTCACCATACAGCCAATGATCAGAACGGAAAACTTGGTATGAGCCCCAGCCAGCCTATTGGTGGTGCTTTTTGCCAGACCGTCCAGATTGGTCATGCCACCGAAGAAGCTCGCCCCCATGTTGGCGATCCAGATGGCAAGCAGACTGTTATTGCTGTTACATTTACGCTTCAGCGGGTCGATTTTTTCAATCGCGGCGTTGCTCATCACCTGTTCGATTACATCAATCATGGCCAGCATCACGGCAAATCCAAGCATATAGACCGCGGTTAACGGACTATCAAAATGCGGAAACGGCAACGAGAGCTTAAGATCCGTGTCTTCCATAGACAACATGGGCACAGACATGAATTGGGCTAGGATGATTCCGACTGTGATCAGCACGAAATAGGGAATGGCGGGCTGCGTATTCTTGAATTTTAAATACAGATACACAAAGCCGGCATAGCCAGCCATGGATATCAGCACCATCTGTATGCGCGCGCCGTTCCAGAACGTATCGGCGGATACCATACCTGCGGGAAGCTCATAGGTGAACGTCAGAAACTTGAGGGCAATCTTCAAGCCGACGCCTGCCAACAGCCCTTCGACCAGATACACTGGCACGGCAATCAAAATATATCTCTGCCAGTTGAATTTCCATATGACGGCTTGAAAGGTCGCCGTCAGGAAAACGGCAAACGCCATATTCTCTATGCCAAAGCTGGCCACGCCCACGGCCAACACCGGCGCAAGACCTGCCGCGATTCCCGGGCAGCCGATATAGTTGCCGGGCTTGATCCAGGCATTGACCCAGCCGATAAAGCAGGCAAACGCAACTGTGGCCAACCCCACCTTGATGGGAAAATCGGACATCATAGCGATGCCCACCGTCAATGGAATAGCCATTGCCCCGGCGATCAGTCCGGCTGCGACATCACGACCAGCGTATTGTGCCTGAAACGCGGCTGACCCGGGTATGGTAACTGGCCCCGTAATTACAGGCCCCTTGTCTTCTGTGACGTTGGAGTCGTGTGCGCGTGACAATAAATTTCTTTCTGCTTCATACGTTGTCATCGGTAGTGTCCTAACATCCTTCGAAAGTTTGAACTGGATGATTGAATCTGGCGGCATGCGGTCTAATTCCAGGGAGGAGGAGCCGATCTGAAGGGCACCACCCACAAACCACCAGGCCCCATATCTCCAAAATTTCCGACAGGCTGTCGGAGGGTTCCGGGCACTTTCTAGCACTGTGCCACCAGCGCGCAGATGGATACCGCAATGCAGACTTATGCTTTTTGGCGTACTCCTGCAGTACCAAGGAACGCCCTGATACGAAGATGCTGCTCGATCCGCTCAAAAAACAACTCGATCCATCGGCCCAGCGGGTAGAGCGTCGTGACCGTGAGTAGTGGTATCTGTCGCTGTAGGGCATCGGCTTGTCGTTTGTCTGTGGCTTGGTGCTCAACGACTTCCTCCTGTCCCTGAACTAGCAAGAAGAGAGCCGCGCATCCTGCGCCATGACTCTGTGCACTAATGCGGCTGAATTAAAAGGAAAAAGACGGGAGACTGTCATCGGGCTCGCCACACATCAGTTCCGCCCTTGAAAGGTCTCGTGCGAATACACACGTTCGTGCATGGACGCACGCACGCACCAATCCGAGCAGCCTTTTCGCTGATGGACTTCAGAGGCGGCACACGATGAACTGAATGAGCCGGACTGACCCCGGCTATTTATAAATTTCCGGCCGGTGCTGAGCAGCGTGAAGATCCACGTGGTACCTGCCCATGCCTTTGGCCGTCAAGCGAATTTCTCCGCCGCGACTTAAACGATCCACCACAGCGAAGACTTGATTCCACGTGGCATCCGGGCAATGATCCAAAAGCTGGTCCAGCAGAAGACCTGGCTGATCGGCAAGCATTCCGAGTATTCTATGAGTGAGGTCACTCTGTCGAGCCACATCTCCCATGGTGATGCTCCTTTCCGGTCATAAGATGAACCTCATGGCGTTGACAACCTGACACCCCGGCACATCTCTCGACAGCCGCCGTTACCAGCGCCAAAGCGGAATACCGCTGCCTCTTGCGCCATGCTCTTGGAACTCCTCCGGCCTGATGCTATTGAACGATGAGTAGGGATTGGCGATCGTGGCTGAACTATCCATTCCCTTTCCGAGGTTCTTCAAATTGAGATCTCCTGCCTTGAGTGAGTTCGCCGACAGGTCACCACGAAACGTGGGCGTCGATTGCGCTCCATGGCGTTGGTCTTCATGCAACGTCACGGGTTGGTGGCTCTGGATAGGCGGAACGCCAGATCGAGAATCCACATCGGCCCACACGGGCGTAGCGAAGAGGACAACACCGAGCACCGGCACCGATATTCCCCTCAGTATCTGTCTCGTGACCATGATGGCACCTCCATTTCGGTTCTGGATTCTCTCTTGGGGTCACGATAACAACGAATCGGTGTATTGAAAAATAGATAAACTGCGCGGGTACCAGAGGATATTTCGATGTATACTCCGCGCCATGGACTGGTTGAACTATCACCACCTCTTGTATTTCTGGTCGGTCGCCAAACACGGAACCGTGGCCAAGGCCGGTGAGGCGTTGCGCCTCTCTCAGCCGACCATCAGCGCGCAGCTTCGGGTGCTGGAAGACACGCTGGGTGAAAAACTGTTTCTGCGTGCAGGCAGGCATCTGGTGTTGACGGAGATGGGCCGCGTCGTGTTCGACTATGCGGAAGACATCTTCTCGCTGGGACAGGACCTGATGAATACGGTGAAGGGGCGTGGCAGTGGGAAGCCCCTGCGATTGGCCGTGGGCATCGC
>CAMDRK010000167.1 GCA_945906715.1 Nitrospira lenta | reverse complement strand
TGCCGATTTTGCGCTGATGCTCAACCTCTTGTGTCTGATCGGAGCCCTGTCTGCGCTGAATGCCACGCTGACCTTGCCGGGGATCGCCGGAATCGTGCTCACGATTGGGATGGGCGTCGACTCAAACGTCTTAATTTTTGAGCGTATTCGTGAAGAGTTGCGGCTGGGGAAAGCGGTTCGTCTGGCGGTGGACGGGGGATATGACAAGGCGCTGCTGACGATTGTCGACTCTCACGTGACCACCCTGATCACGGGGGTGGCGCTATTCCTCTTCGGTACGGGGCCGATCAAAGGGTTTGCCGTAACCTTGTGTCTCGGAATCGGGATCAATCTGTTTACGGCATTGATCGGCACCAAGGTCATTTTTGACCTTTTGAATCAACGACACAAAGTGGGACAGTTAAGCATCTAGTTCGAAGGAGCCGGCATGTTAGAGATTCTTGGGAAAACTAGTATTGATTTCATGGGGAAGCGCCGTTGGGCCTTTCTCTTTTCCGGTATCATGGTGGTACTGGGACTTGTGGCGCTCATTCAGATCGGCAGGGGGGCGGCGAACCTCGGTATCGATTTCTCCGGCGGGACTGCGGTGCAGTTGAAGTTCGACCAACCGATCCGGATCGACGAGGCGAGAAAAGTCTTGGAGGCGAACGGCCTTGGCAATGCCGAGTTGCAAGAGTTTGGTCAGGATAACAAGCTTCTGATCCGTCTGAAGGCGTCGACAACGATCGAGGAAAAAATCGCTGATCGGGTCGTGGCGGTCTTTACGAAGGAGTTTTCCTCGAACCATTTCGTGGTCGATTCCAGCACGGAAATCGGACCGACCATCGGGAGTAAACTTCAAGAGGATGCCCTCATTGCGATCGTCATTTCCTTTGCCGGGATCATTCTCTACGTCGCGGCGAGGTTCGAGCTTCGGTTCGGTATTGCCGCGGCCTTGGCGACCTTTCATGACGTGTTGGCGGTGTTGGGCGCCTTTTATCTCTTGGACAAGGAAATTACCCTGCTCGTCGTGACGGCCTTGCTGACGTTAGCCGGCTATTCGATGACGGACACGGTCGTCGTGTTCGACCGTATCAGAGAAAATCTGCGAATGCGCCGGCGGGAGACTGAGGAGACGATTATTAACAATGCGGTCAACCAAGTCTTGAGTCGCACGATCGTCACCAGTTTGACCGTTGTGTTGGTGTTGATTCCTCTGACGCTGGCGGGCGGAGAGGTGTTGCACGACTTTTCTCTGGCCCTGTTGGGGGGCGTGATTTTCGGAACCTATTCTTCCATCTTCGTCGCAAGTCCGTTGCTGTTGCTCTGGCCTGGAGCATCCGGGCGGATGTTGAAGGGGAGTTAGGCGTCCGACGAAAAGAGCCTATGGCGTATAGCCATTAGCCATACGCTCTTATTCGTGCGAGCTACGCTTCAGCGGTTTGTCGCATCCTGCTCGGAGCACCGCCATGACACTCTGGAGTCGGTCTCATAGTCTCCAGCGGAAAATCATCACGGCGATCGTGCTGGTCGGACTTCTGCCCCTGACCCTTCTGCTTGCGCTCACCTATGTCGAGGAGCGGCGCGCGCTTCGCGAAATCACCGGCGCTAATTTCAAGGAAGCCGCCGTCGAAGCCGCTCGCCGCATCGAAATGCAGGTCAGCCGCGGGATGAACGAGGCTCAGCAGCTTGGCACGGCCCCCTTTCTCCGCACCGCCGTCACCGAAGCCAACCGCACGTACGAGGGAAAGGATGCGCAACTCATCCAGAGCATGATCAAGGATTGGCAGCAGCGATGGCGCAAGCGGGATCGCCAAAGCGAATTTCCCCTCTTCATCAATCGCATCGCCACCGACTATCTCATCCGGTGGCACGACATCCGTAAATCAGACTATGTCGGGATTCTGGTGACCGACCAGCAAGGGGCGCTGGTGCTCAGTTCTATCCCGCAAGTGGAGTACTTTTACGGGGCGACGCCGTGGTGGCAAGTGGTGGTGAAGGGGGGAAGTCTCAAGGGCTATGTGAGCGAGATCGCTTTCGATCCAGCGGTTGGAACCCATGTGGCCGTGGTGGCGGAACCCATCCTGGACGATACCAAGGGAACGGTGATCGGGGCAGTCACCATTCTGTTGCGCCGGGACACGATTTTTCATGCGATTGCGGAGATTACCGTTGGCGCCACCGGCCACGCGATGTTGTTCAGCTCCGATGGCGTGCCGGTGATTTGTCCGGTCCTGGCTCCGGAAGAGCATTCGATGAAGCCCGAGTTGATCCGTGCCCTCGATGGGCTGAAGGCCGGTTGGACAGTCGCCGCAGACGATTCGCATGGGAGCCAAAACGCGTTGATCGGGTTTGCGCCGGTCCGATTCGGCGAAAGTTTATCTACGGGGAGTCTGGGGGGACATCAGTGGATCACTGTGGTGCGGCAGGATCCACAGGAGACCTATGCGCCGCTCGCCGAACTTGTGGCGAAAGTGTTGCTCTATGGATTGCTCGTGCTGGCTGTGTTGTGGGGGACAGGGTTGTTCGTCGCGCGCCGGATCGCTCGCCCGATTCAAGTGTTACACGATGGGGTGCGTGAAATCGGAGGTGGGCGATTGGACCGCCGCCTGGAGCTGAAGACCGGCGATGAGATTGAAGGGCTTGCCGATGCATTCAACCAGATGGCGGAGAATCTCCAACGGTCGTTTGGGCAGATCGAACAGCGCGTGGTCGATGTGCGTCGATTGGAAGAAAAATTTCGCGATTTGATCGAGCATTCCCCGGAGATGATCTATCAATTGAACCGGAACGGCCGGTTCGTCCATGTGAACAAGACGGGGATCGAGAAGTTGAAATACAGCCTCGATGAGATGCTGTCGATGAAGCTGTGGGATCTCGTGCCGCGCGGCCAGGAGCCGCTCGTCTTGCAATATTTGGAACGGTTGATGGCGCAGGGGCGCAGTACGATGGAGACGGTGTTTCTGGCCAAAGATGGTCACCCGATCGATGTGGAGATTCACGCGACGGCGCTGATCGATCAAGAGCGGGGCGGGCTGGTTCACTCGCGCGCTTTTGTGCGCGATGTGACCGAGCGGCGCCGGCTTGAGCAGCAACTGCAGGAATACACGGCGAAGCTCGAACAGTCCGTGTCGGAGCGGACGCAACAGCTCGTGGCTTCGCAGGAGCGGTACAAATCCTTGTTCGACTTGGTGGCGGACTCGGTCTTTATGGTGAATTCCGGCGGCATGATCGTCGCCGTCAATAAACGTGAGGAGCAGGCGCTGGGGTATGCCGAGGCGGACGTGGTCGGCCGCAGTCTGCTCGAAGTCGTTCTGCCCGGTTATCACGATTCGTTGCGCGGATGGCTGAACGACATCGTGGCGGACCAGCGGAAAGTATCCACCCAGGAAATCATGGTACGCGATGCAGGCGGACTGGAAATTCCGGCGGAAATGGACTTAATTCTGGTCGGAGCAGCCGATCAACTGATGGTGATGGTGCAGTTGCGGGATATTACCGACCGGAAGCGGCTGGAACGACAGCTGGAGACGTACCGGGAAGAGCTGGAATATAAGGTCCGAGAGCGCACGCGCGAAATTGAAGAGACCAAACAGTACCTTGAAAACTTGCTCGAGAATGCCAACGATGTCATTTATACCCTCGATACAGAACAACGGTTCACCTACGTCAACAGCAAGGTCGAAGCATGGGGCTACCGGAAAGACGACCTCCTTGGACGGCCCTATCTCGCCCTTCTTTCCAAACGTCATCGAGGGAAACGGCTCAAGAGCACCCTGGATATCGGTGCAAAGCAGGTCTATGAGGTTGAAGTGCTCACTCGTACGGGGGAACCAAGGGCTGTGATGGTCAGTGTCTCCCCGCTGCAGGGAGTCGAGGGAACGATTTTGGGTGTGCTGGGCATCGCGCGTGATATGACCGAGACCAAGAAGCTGGAGCAGCGGATCAGGAACTCTGAAAAACTGGCTTCGGTCGGAAGGCTGGCAGCCGGGGTCGCCCACGAAATCAACAATCCCCTGGGGGGCATCCTCAACTGCCTCTACAATTTGCGGAAGGGGACGCTGTCGCCGAGCCGGCAAGAAGAATATCGGGTGTCGATGGAAGAGGGTGTGCAGCGTGTGCAGAAGATCGTTCGGCAACTCCTCGATTTCTCCCAGCAGCATGAGCCGGAGTTTGCGCTCACGGAGATCAATCACGTCGTCGATCGGGTGTTGGTCTTGACGACGCATCTCTTTGCCCCGAACCGAATTGTGTTGGAAACGGGATTCGGTCAGGGACTGCCGACTGCCATGGTCGATCGGCATATGATCGAGCAGGTGCTGATGAACCTGGTATTGAATGCGGTCCAAGCGATGTCAGAGGGAGGAGTCTTGTCGATCAAGACGTCTGTGGTCGAAGGAGTCTGTCTGATCGAAGTCCGCGACACAGGATCGGGTATTCCCCCGGCTGTTCTGCCGAGGATTTTCGATCCCTTCTTTACGACCAAGCGCGAAGGTGAAGGAACCGGTCTCGGCCTGTCGGTCAGTCTGGGCATCGTCGAGCGTCATGGAGGAAAGATCCTGGTGGACAGCGAAGTCGGGAAGGGGACGACCTTTACGCTCTGTCTTCCTGTTTCCCGGGATCGTTCGTCGGTGGAGAGGGTGTCATGAAGGGGCTGAAGATCCTACTGGTCGATGACGAGCCGCTGATGCGGCTGTCGATGGTCGATGCGTTTGCGGCGATCGGCCATGATGTTGAAGCGGCCGCATCCGGGACGGAAGGGATTGCCGCCATCCGCCAACGGCCATTCGATCTGGTGATCACCGATCTGCGCCTGCCTGGTGCGGACGGGCTTACGGTGCTCACAACGGCCAAAGAGCAGTCGTCCCCCCCAGAGGTTGTGATGATTACCGCCCACGGATCGGTGGAAACGGCAGTCGGCGCCATGAAGCTCGGCGCATTCGACTATGTCACGAAACCGTTCCAAATGGATGAATTGCTGTTGATCGTCGAGCGGGTGGGCCGCGTCGTGCTCTTACGGCGAGAAAATCAGGATCTTAAAGCCGCGCTGGAAGATAAGTTCAGTTTTGGGGGGATTCTCGGAGCGAACAATCAAATGCGGGCCGTGCTTGAGAAGATCAAGCTGGTGGCAGGAACGGAATCGACGACGCTGATTTTTGGAGAGAGCGGAACCGGCAAGGAGCTGGTTGCGAATGCCATCCATCAAAACAGCGCCAGAAGCCAGTACCCCTTGATCAAAGTGAGTTGTGCGGCGCTTCCGGAAACCCTATTGGAGGCGGAACTGTTCGGCCATGAGAAGGGGGCGTTCACCGGGGCGGTACGACAACGGCGTGGGCGGTTTGAGCTGGCCCATCGAGGCACGTTGTTTCTCGATGAGATCGGAGAGATCTCGCCAGTTGTTCAGGTGAAATTGTTGCGGGTGCTCCAGGAACGGCAGTTTGAGCGCGTCGGGGGGAACGACAAGATCGATGTCGACGTGCGCCTGGTGTGCGCCACCCAGAAAGACTTGCGGAAGGAAGTCTCTCAGGGGCGGTTTCGAGAGGATCTGTTTTATCGGCTCAATGTTGTGCAGATCGTGATTCCTCCGCTGCGTCAACGGCAGGACGATATCATGGTTATTGCCGAGCATGTACTGAAGACCTGTTCCGGTAAGATGAATAAGACCTTGAAAGGGTTTTCTTCTCAGTCGCGGGAGCTCTTCCTGCGCTATTCTTTTCCGGGGAACGTGCGGGAGTTGGAGAACATGGTCGAACGTGCGGTGGCGTTGGGGCGGGATCGTGAAGCGGTGCAGCCGTCAGACCTGTGCGGGTTCCAATCCTGTCCCTATACGGGTGGGAAGCCACAAGAATCGTGCGGATTCTGTAGCGAAGGGTTGACGGGGCAAAAGCGCGAGGAGCGCCCGCTGACTTCGCTGGCGACGGCGCGGGAACAGTTCGAGAAAGAATATATTGTGTCGGTGTTGGAGCGAGTGGACGGCAGCCGCACGACCGGCGCAAAGATTCTCGGTCTCTCGCGCAAGGCCCTCTGGGAAAAGTGCAAGCGCTACGGGATTCCATCGGCGAGAGACGA
>CAMDRK010000166.1 GCA_945906715.1 Nitrospira lenta | reverse complement strand
GTTTTTCAACAAAAAGAAGCCGGCGGAGGAGGGGGCTGGTATGCCGGCAATGGCTACCGCGGCGGCAGGAAACGGCAAGGCGCCGTCGGTGGGGATCCCTAACGTGGGGGACAGCGATTACGTCGGCGTGCCGACAGATCGACGGCGATGACAAGAACGCGAAGATCGGGTGTAACGATTTACAGAAAGAAGATACATGGCTCGTGAATTGAACGTCATTCAACCTCCCAGCTCCGGCGGCAGCGACGCTTGCGTTTACATGTGGGCCTGCGCGATCTGCGATGAAAACGAAACCTGCCAGAAGGACAAGGAGGGGCACAGTCGTTGGCTGGTGGCCAAACGGATGGAGCGGATCGAATACAAAGTGCTCATCATGAGCAACAAGGGGGGGGTTGGGAAAAGCACCTGTACGACGAACCTTGCCGTGAGTCTTGCGCTCAAAGGGTGGCACGTCGGTATCTGCGACATGGACATCCATGGCCCGAACATTCCCAAGATGGTAGGGGCCGAAGGGCAGAAGTTGAAGATCAGCAGCTCCGGCGGGATCATTCCGTTTCAGGCCTACAACCTCAAAATCGCCTCGATGTCCTTCTTGTTGCAGAACTCAGACGATCCGATCATCTGGCGCGATGCGTACAAGTATGAGTTCATCAACCAGCTCTTGGGCGGGGTCGAGTGGCAGGATCTGAATTTTTTATTTGTCGATTTGCCTCCCGGAACCGGCAACGAATCGGTGACGACCATCGATTTGCTCGGGAATGTCAGCGGCGCGGTCATCGTGACGACGCCGCAGGAAGTGGCCTTGTTGGATTCTCGCAAGTCGGTGACGTTCTGTAAGGACAGCGAAGTCCCGATCATCGGGATCATCGAGAACATGAGCGGGTTGGAGTGCCCTCATTGCCACAACCACATTGAGGTCTTCCGCAAGGGCGGCGGGGAAGCCTCTGCAATTGACATGGGTGTACCCTTCCTCGGACGCATCCCGCTCGACCCCGACGTCGTGATCCAGTCCGATGCCGGGGAGCCCTTTGCCATGTTCAATTCCGACTCGCCAACGGCTGAGTGTTATCACGAGATTGCGAATAAGGTCGAAGCGTTCTGCAAGAAGCGCGGGTCTCTCGTGAAGATCGCGTCTCCGCAGGCGCATTGATGAAGGAGAGCCGGTGAAAGCTATAGACGCGGCAGAGGGGCTTACGCAGCTGGAAGAGGCGCAACGGATCGTATTGGAGTCCACGCCGATGCTGGGCCTAGAGAAGATTTCTATCCTCGATGCCCTTGGCCGCGTCCTCGGAGAGGACATTGTGGCGGAACGGGATAATCCGCCCTGGGATAACAGCGCGATGGATGGGTTTGCCGTGCGGTGGGAGGATATCAAGCAGGAACATGCCATTCAGAAAACGGTCTCGCTCACAGTGATCGAAGAGGTGGCTGCAGGCAAGATGCCCTCGAAATCTGTCGGCGCGGGACAGGCGATTCGTATCATGACCGGGGCCCCGCTTCCGAAGGGTGCGGACACCGTGTTGAAGGTTGAAGACACTGAGCATACACCTGATTCCGTTCGCGTCTTTAAGCCGGAACAGCAAGGCGCCAACATTCGGCCGCAAGGCGAAGATGTGAAGAAGGGCGAGTGTATCATCGCAAAAGGGACTCAGATTCGGCCTGGTGAAGCAGGGATGCTGGCGATTTTGGCCAAGTCGTTCATCTTTGCCTATCAACGGCCCCGCGTGGCGATCCTTTCGACCGGCGATGAACTGGCAGACTTGGACGAGCGGTTCAGCGATGAGAAAATCATCAATTCCAACAGCTATGGGATTGCGGCAGCGGTGCAGGAGGCGGGTGGCATTCCCCTATTGCTGGGGATTGCGAAGGACACTCCAGCTGCCTTGAAGGAAAAGATTTCGCATGGACTGACGGCGGATATCCTGGTGCTGTCCGGCGGTGTGTCGATGGGCGACTACGATTTCACGAAGGCGGTCTTCCGCGAACTGGGCGCAGAAATGAATTTCTGGAAGCTGGCGATCAGGCCCGGGCAGCCACTCGCATTCGGTAAGATTCAGGGTAAGCTGGCCTTCGGTTTGCCCGGCAATCCCGTATCCTCCATGGTGACGTTCGAACAGTTGGTTCGGCCGGCCATGCTCAAAATGAGCGGCCACCGGAGCTATGGCCGTCCGGTCGTGCAGGCGATTTTCCAAGAGAAGTTTTCCAAACGGACGGATCGTCGCCACTTTCTGCGCGGTGTGCTCACAAGAGAAGAAGGGATCTTCAAGGTTCGCACGACCGGCGCGCAAGGGTCCGGGATACTGACGTCTATGGTGAAAGCCAATTGTTTGATCGATATCCCGGTCGAAGTTGAACGGGTGAATCAGGGCGATCTGGTCTCGGTTCAACTGTTGAGCGGAGAAGCCTGGGCCAGCCATTCCGAGCATATTCACACCGGTCCCAACAGTCCGTCCTGTTGCTCATAGAGAAGGGAGGTCAATGGTCATCAGTCACTAGTCGATGGCAGGAATCATTTTTGTCCACCGTTGACCATTGACCATTGACCATCTCCACCAATGGCCGTACCTATTCTCTGCTTTGTCGGTCGCTCGAACAGCGGGAAAACCACGCTGATTGAGCGCGTGATTCCTGAGTTGGTCCGGGCCGGCTACAAGGTCGCGACAGTCAAACATGCCGGACACGGGTTTGATCTCGATACGGAAGGGAAAGATAGTTGGCGCCACAAGCGGGCCGGCGCCAGCAGCGTGATGGTGCTTTCCAAGGGGAGCATGGCGATGTTTGCCGATGTGTCCGATCAGATGAAAGTTGAGGAAGTGAGGGATCGATTTCTCGATCATACCTATGACCTGATCATTGCCGAAGGATGGAAAAACGAAGGGTATCCGAAGATTGTCATCGTTCGTGAGCAGCTCGGTGAAATTCCCATTTCTACGGAAGGCCTGCTCGCGGTGGTATCGGACAAGTCCGTCGATTTAGATGTTCCGCTGTTCGGCCTGGACGATGTCGTCGGCGTGGCTACCTTGATCATGAAGCAGTTCCCAAGATCACCGTCTCGTGCAGATCAGCAGAACGTGAAGCGTATTTCGTGAAGCGTATCTCGTTCAGGCGTTTCAAGTTTCGAGTTTCATGTTCCAAGTTTCAGGTTCGAGACCGGAATTCCAGCAATCCGAAACAAGCAACTTGAAACCTGAAACTAGAAACTAGAAACCAGCAACTCTACTTTCGAACGTTAAGTCGCTGATCACTCATGTCCACACCCGTCTTACACGTCCAACATCTGGTGAAACGGTTCGGCGAGTTCGTTGCCGTCAACGACATTTCGTTCGACATCAGGCCGGGTGAAATTCTTGGTTTGTTGGGCCCGAACGGGGCAGGGAAAACCACCACGATTCAGATGTTGCTCGGGGTGGTGACACCGACCGCCGGCTCCATTCAGATGTTTGGACTCGACTTGGCGGCTCACCGTGAAGAGATTCTACAGCAAGTGAATTTTTCTTCGACCTATGTCGCCATGCCGCAGGCGCTCACGGTCGAAGAGAACCTCTGGGTGATTGCGCGGTTGTACGGCTTGTCTCAGATCCAAGAGCGAGTCGACGACATCGTAAAGCGGCTTGAGATGGAGGAGTTTCGTCATAAAGTGACGCGCAAGCTCTCTTCCGGCCAAAGCACTCGTCTTGGGTTAGCCAAGGCGTTCTTGACCGAACCGAAGATTCTGTTTCTCGATGAGCCGACGGCGAGTCTGGATCCCGATATCGCGCAAAAGATCCGGAGTTTTCTCAAAGAGGAGCGACGATCGTCAGGGCTGAGTGTGCTCTATTCGTCGCATAATATGCACGAGATGGAAGAGATGTCGGATCGGATCATCTTTCTCCAGCGGGGAAAGATTGTGGCGGAGGGGACGGCGCAGGAGATTGTGGCGCGGTTCGGGCAGGCGGACTTAGAGGAAGTGTTTGTGAAGCTGGCGCGTGAAAAATGATGAAGCTCGTTAGGCGTGAAGCGTTAGGCGTGAGGGGGGTGTCCCGGGTGGAAGCTCTTGTCGCCTTACGCCTTACGCCTCACGTTTCAAGGAGCTATCCATGAAATTTCATCGCATCTATGCCCTGGTGACGAGGTATCTGTACCTCTACCGGCGGAGCTTGCCGCGTATGATGGAGATCTTCTATTGGCCGTTTCTAGACCTCGTCATCTGGGGATTCATTACAGTCTACCTCATGAAATTCCAGGGGCAGATTCCGGGGGCTGTGACGTTCTTTATAGGGGCGTTGATCCTGTGGGATATCCTGTTCCGATCTCAGCAGGGAGTCACGATTTCGTTCCTTGAGGAGATTTGGGCGAGAAATCTCATGAACTTATTTGCCAGTCCGCTCAAGCCGAGCGAGTTTCTTGCCGCGACCATGGTCATGAGCATCCTTAAAGTCATGGCTGTCTCTGTCGTCATGGTGGTCTGCGCAGGCCTGTTTTGTTCCTACAATATCTTTGTGCTCGGGCTGTGGCTCATTCCCTTTGTGTTGAATCTCGTGATAACGGGATGGATTATCGGGGTGCTGACCACGGCCCTCATCATGCGATTTGGCCAGGAGGCTGAAGTCTTAGCTTGGAGTATGGTGTTCCTGTTTCAGCCGATCTCCTGTGTATTTTATCCGATGGAGGTGCTTCCAGGGTGGTTGCAGGTCATTGCCTGGATGAACCCGGCTTCTCATGTGTTTGAAGGGATGCGCGCCGTGCTCAACGCCTCTGCCGAGCCGATTACCCATCTTGGGTGGGCGATTGGTCTCAATCTAGTGCTTCTCGGTATAGTCATTGCCGCTTTCCATTGGATGTTCGAACTTTGTAGGGAACGAGGACTGCTGGTGCGAATCGGGGAGTAAGTCGACATCCGGCCTAGCAGGGAGTGGGAAAAGGTTTTGATACGCGAGGACTTCGATGGCTCAAGCGCATAGCACAACGGGAAAACACTTTTTCAGCATTCTTCCAGGGTTCGGATTGCCATTTTCAAAATGGCTATGATAGCCTGCCATCACCTTATTGCAGGGGCCTGGCGGTGAGGTGGAGTGAAACATTCAGGTCTGCAGCATCGATGTTGCCTTGCCCGAGAATCTCGTCGGAAGGCAGACCTAAGTCGCCGCATCTTTCGCGTCTTCGGCCCGCTTCTTCCCCGTTCCTCGCGCACAAGACAATATCTTCATATTCATAAGGAGGAAACCCAGATGGGTTCAAAGATCTATGTCGGTGGGTTGCCTTACTCGGCGACTGAGCAGGAGTTGAGCGATCTGTTCGGGCGGCATGGCGCTGTCGCTTCTGCGCGGATCATGACGGACAAGTTCACGGGACAGTCACGTGGCTTCGGCTTCGTCGAGATGTCTTCGGACGCGGAAGCGCAGGCGGCTATTATCGCTCTCAACGGTGCGGACATGGGTGGCCGGACCTTAACGGTGAATGAAGCGCGTCCCCAGGAGCCTCGCACCGGCGGTGGTGGATTCGGTGGGGGCGGTGGTGGTGGCCGTGGTGGCGCCGGCGGCGGTAAGCGCGATCGCTATTAATCCGTAATCGCGAATGTGAACGGGAGTTGTTATCGTCAAGAAAGCAGCCCCTTCAGCTAATCAACCCACCCATCCCCGACCGTTGGAGCTCCGGGAGGGCCTGCCGTCAGACTCTCGATCGAAGGCGGAGACGCTTTGAGAACCTGTTGCACGAGCGTCACTAGGGCTTGGATCTCAAACGGTTTGGGGAGGAATGGGAGATCTCCCCGGCGTATGCCGTACCCTGCCAAGTCCATGTCGACATTGTCGGACATGAGAATGATTCGCAGGTCTTTTCGTATGCGGAGCGCGCGGAGGGCCAGCTCATGGCCATGCACATGGGGAAATTGATTGGAGCTTGAGGCCAATTGAAAGCCTGGAGGAGGGAGGATGAGGTCTGTGAGCAGTAGATCGATAGCCCCTTC
The DNA here is from genome assembly GCA_945906715.1 of Nitrospira lenta. Classification (GTDB taxonomy): domain Bacteria; phylum Nitrospirota; class Nitrospiria; order Nitrospirales; family Nitrospiraceae; genus Palsa-1315. The sequence goes on along the minus strand of CAMDRK010000166.1, from coordinate 143 downwards.
GTGCTGTGTGCAGATTTTGAGTGCCGCTGAACTGCCATCGGCATCGAGGACCGAGAAGCCTGCCTGCTGAAGTATTTCCTTGCACAGCTTCGTGATGGTGGGCTCGTCATCAACCACCAGGATGGTAGGCGACTGGGATTGCG
>CAMDRK010000165.1 GCA_945906715.1 Nitrospira lenta | reverse complement strand
CGTACTCGTCTCGCTTGGCATCCGTAGGGGACAGCGTTTTCAACATTGCGACAAGGCCTGCAATCTCTTCAGTGGTCTCCAATATCTCATCAAAGTGATTATCCAGTAACGAACTCGACGGCGCCAGGAACGAATCCTTCTCAGCTATCGCCGACTGTCGCGTTTTCTTAATCATGGCGCTTTCCTTTCTTCAATCGTCGCTCGAGACTTTTTTCGGTTTCTCCCCAAGCTTTGATCTCGACCTCCCAATGCCGGATGAGTCTACGATCGGGATTTGCGCTCTGTTGCCATTGCATGATTCTTTCAGAGTTTTTTATGGAGCGAAGATTTCCGCGAGGAGAGTAAGGACATGCGCCCTGGTGGCGGTGTCGATCTTGCCGACGCGTTTGACCAACCTGGCTTTGTCCACGGTCCTCATCTGGTCCAGCACGATCTGGCCGGATTTCCCCTTGAATCGAACCGGCACGCGGGTGGGGTAGGGGCGGCCCTTTGTGGTCATGGGGGCGACGATGACGGTATCGATATGGTGGTTCATTTCGTCAGGGGAAATGATGAGGCAGGGGCGGGTCTTGCGGATTTCACGGCCTTCGGTTGGATCGAGATGCACGAGAAAGACGTCGAACCGGGAGGCTACCACGTCCAGTTCTTCCGATCCCACTGAGATGTCGATGCTGCATCACGATCGATGAGCTGGTCATCTCCGTGGCGATGCATTTGTTCGAAGGCTTGGTTCCAACCGGTTCTGGCTTTGGTAGCCGACCGGACGAGCAATTGGCCCTGCTGAACAATGAGATCGACCTCTCCGTGCAACTGACATTGCTCAATGACGGATTTGGGAATCCTGATCCCCTTGGAGTTTCCGATTCGTACGACGTGCGCTTTCATTTCTCCACGCTCGCTCTCATGGTGTCTGTAGAATGTAATTACATTGTGCCTATATGAGTTGTCAACTCAAGCAAGAAAATTCGTTGAATGTCTGTTGGAGTGAGGCCATCGAGCCTCTAGCAGGATGCTCAAACTGGTTTGTTTTGTTTATCTGGTCTGTCTGGTTTAACCAAACAAACGAGACAAACCAAATAAACCAAATAACGGTATTCTTCTGCTGACGGGCTTTTTCAGTGCCCTGCTATGATCGGTAGCTTGCGTTGATGCGCACATAGTCGAACGACAGATCGGTCGTCCAGATGTGGGCTTTCTGGCGGCCTTGTCCTAACCCTACCGTGATCGTAAATTCTTTCTGGCGAAAGACCTTCGCGATGCGGGCTTCAGCAGCGAGTCCAAGCCCCATTCCTTTTTCTACCATCGGCACCCCGCCGAACGAGAGGCTCAGCTTTGAAGGAGTAATCGGAACCCCGGCTCGTCCGATTGCCGCCATCACACGGCCCCAATTGGCATCCTCGCCGAAAAGGGCGGTCTTCACCAGATTTGATGTCGCAATGGTTTGAGCCACCTGCCGAGCCTGCGCCACGGTGGCTGCTCCGGTCACCTCGATGTTCACCACTTTGGTCACCCCTTCACCGTCGCGACAAATCGCCAGCGCAAGCGATTGGCAGGCTTCTGTTAGGAGTTGTAGAAATCGACGAAAGGCAGCCGTGCCTTCCTTGATCGTGCGGTTCTCCGCCATCCCATTCGCTAGGCACAGGACCGTATCGTTGGTGCTTGTGTCGCCATCGACTGAGATGCAGTTGAATGATTCGTTGGCCGCAAGGCTGAGAGCCCGTTGGAGAGCGCTCTTCGTGATTGACGTGTCCGTGGTGAAATAGGCCAGCATCGTAGCCATGTTGGGATGGATCATTCCAGAACCCTTGGCCATTCCACCGATAGTGATCAGACGACCACCGATGGTGTCTTGAAGGGCAATGGATTTCGGGCGCAGGTCGGTCGTCATGATTGCCCGAGCTGCATCCGGGCCACCACGGTCACTGAGTTGAGTGAGCAGTTTCGGCAAGCCTTTGACGATTCGATTGACCGGAAGCACACGACCGATCACACCGGTGGACCCGACGAATACTTGATGTGAGGGGACTCCGATGTGGCGTGCGAGCAAGGTCGCAGTTTTTTTTGCGGCGGCTAATCCCTTGGCGCCGGTACAGGCGTTCGCGTTACCACTGTTGACGAGAATGGCCCGACCGATGCCATGGCGCAGGTGCAGACGATCGACTATGACCGGCGCCGCGACCACCTGATTGTTCGTGAAGACGCCGGCCATGGGGCCGCTCTGCTCAGAGACGACGAGCGCGAGGTCGAGCAAGCCCGGCTTCTTGATGCCGCAATGGATGCCGGCTGCGCGGAATCCCTGTGGCGCGGTGACTCCACGGCGCGAAGATACAGTTGTTGATTTTTTGGCCATGATCGAAAGAGATATGTCCCGGTAAGTTGGATTAAGGATAGGCAGCGGGAGCCGTCAGCCCTGTCTCCTCAGGGAATCCCAGCATGAGGTTCATGGCCTGAATCGCTTGGCCTGCGGCGCCCTTCACCAGATTATCCAGCGCGGCGACCGTAATGACCGATCCTGAACGGGGATCGAGGTAGACACCGATATCGCAATAGTTGGAGCCCTTGATATAGCGCGGATTCGGAATAGTCTCTTCCTGGAACCTGACGAATCGCTCACCTTTGTAAAAGTCTCGATACAACGAACGCAGGTCCGGCAGAGACATCGGACTCTTTAGCTTGCAGTAGGCGGTGCTCAAGATGCCGCGGTTCATTGGGACAAGGTGCGGAGTGAATGTCACGATTGGCTCTGGAGCTGTCTTTCCAGATGCGTGAGAGGCTCGTTGAAGCAATCCACCGAGTTCCTGTTCGATCTCAGGGATGTGACGATGCCCTCCGATTTTGTACGGCTCTAAAGATTCATGGGCTTCAGGAAAATGGTAGGGGAGAGCGGGACTTCGCCCTGCGCCGGAAACGCCGGATTTTGCATCGATGACGACGGTGTGAGGCTGCACCAGATCCTGTGCGAACAGCGGGGCCAATTGCAGAACGGCTGCCGTCGGGTAACAGCCTGGCGAGGCCACCAACTTTGCTTTGGCGATAGCAGCTCGGTGCAGTTCAGGAAGGCCATAGACCGCGTCCTTCAGCAATCCTGGATAGGTATGCGGTGTTTTATACCATTGTTCATAGACAGCGGGATCCGTGAGTCGGTAGTCAGCGCTGAGGTCCACCACCAGTTTACCGGTTTTGAGACAGGCGGAAACCGGCTCTAAGGATTTGGTATGGGGAAGGGCCAGGAAGATCGCATCGGCTTGTTCCGCTATGGCTTCTGGTGAGAGTGCTTGAAATGAGAGCGTCACGAGGCCTGCCAGACTTGGAAAGACTGATCCGACGGGAGTTCCGGCGGATTTCTCAGACGTGACAACGTGGAGATCGAAGTGCGGGTGGAGGGCTGCCAGGCGAACAAGCTCCGCTCCGGCATATCCACTGGCCCCTGCAATTGCGATTCGTACCTTTTTCATCTGTCTCACCTGCCATGTGTGCCACGGACACAAAAAAAGGGAAGGCGAGGAGCCTTCCCTTTTTCCGACTGTGGCTCCGATGTTTAGCGCTTTGAGTACTGGAACTTCTTTCTCGCGCCCTTCTGTCCGTACTTTTTCCGCTCTTTGACGCGCGAGTCGCGTGTCAGCAAGCCTTCCTTCTTCAAGGGGGTACGGAGGGGTTGATTGAGTACCACCAATGCGCGTGCGATGGCATGACGCAAGGCGCCGGCTTGGCCAACCTGCCCGCCGCCTTGTACGGTGGCCTTGATCGAGTATTGCCCCATGACACCGCCGATTTCGAGCGGGAACTGAATAATTTGCCGCAGCGTCAGTCGTGGGAATGCCTTTTCGATCGGTTGTTCATTGATCGTGATGTCGCCGGCCGTCCCGGTGACCCAGGCTCTGGCAATGGCGCACTTTCGTCGTCCGGTTGCATATTGAGTCGCTACTGCCATGTCACAACGTCTCCTTGTTCGCGCACAGTGAAGTCTACAGGGTAATCGGTTCTGGTCGTTGCGCCTGATGCGGATGGGTGGGTCCGACGTAGACGCGGAGTTTCTTCGTCATATGATTGCCCAAGGGATTCTTGGGGAGCATGCCTTCGATCGCTTTGGTCAGGAGTTCAGTCGGATCCTTTCGGAAGACATGCTGCGCGGTTGCAGTCTTGAGTCCGCCGGGAAAGCCGCTGTGGTGGCGATAGAGTTTCGTGGTCATTTTGTTGCCGGTCAGATGGATCTTCTCCGCATTCACGATCACAATATGGTCGCCCATATCCACATGGGGGGTAAAGGTCGGCCGGTGTTTGCCACGCAACATCCCGGCGACGCGGGCGGCCAATCTGCCCAGCGTCTTCCCTTCCGCATCCACGAGGTACCACTTTTCTTGCACTTCTAAAGGCTTTTGCATGTAGGTCAACATCGTTCTTCCCGCTCCTTCACGATCGAGTGAATCAAGTTTCTTGTACTTCCGGTGTGCCGATATTCTTTGAGTCCAGTTTCGCCAGCCAGGCGTCGAGATTCGTCGTGCTCCGCCGCTTTAGCACATCTTGGGTAATGTAGATCGGGCACGGAGCCCGGAGGGCCAACGAGATGGCATCGCTGGGCCTGGCATCGATTGTCCGTTCTAGACCTTTGTTAGAGACATGGACCATGGCGTAATAGGTGCTGCTTTTAACGTCTGCAATGACGACGCGTTGGATCGTGATGTTCAAATGTTCGGCAAAACTCTTGACCAAGTCATGGCTCATCGGCCGTGGCGTAATCATAGTATCGTGCGCTAGCTTAATGGCGTTCCCCTCTGCTGCACCGACCCAAATGGGAAAGGTATCGAGGGCGTCATCCTGCCGGGCCAAGACGACAATCTTCGTGTCGGTGTTGGCCTCCTCAAGGATGCGGTCCACCTTGTATTCAACGAGGTCTTGCTCTTTGGGTAGATCGGCGATGCTCATAATGCGTTTCGCTGAATTAGGAGTCAAGTTTGCCAAAATCTTCCGGTTTAAGATTTTCAAGCCACTGATCGAGTTCCTCAGAATTCTGTTTGGCGATGACCGAATTGTTCGCGAACACCGGGGCATTGCTCCGAAGCGCCAATGCAATGGCATCGCTGGGTCTGGCGTCGACGGTGTATTCTGAATCTTCGTACATCAAATGGACCTTCGCGAAATAGGTATGCTCCGACAAGTCTGTAATGACCACGCTGATGACTTTCGCATTGTAGGCATCGAGGAACGACTTCATGAAGTCATGTGTCATTGGCCTGGGGGGCGTGACATTTTCCAGGGACATGCTGATCGCGCCAGCTTCTGACTTACCGACCCAAATAGGAAGCATGTCGGCGTGCTCTTCGTCACGCAGCACCACGATATACGCGTTATTATAGGGGTCGAACATCAACCCCTTTACGTGCATCTGTGTAATCACAAAAACCGGTACCTTCTCATCGGCTTACGGAGATATTGGTGACCCTGCCGATGGATCAAGAAGTGCACAATCTAGCACTTCTGAAATCGGTCTGTCAACGAAGCCTGCGAGATCAATGGAGAAATTCGCGGAAGGTTCTGGCGGTCAACGGCCCAGCCCGGCCTGGCTGGCTGATCTGGTTTGTTTTGTTTATCTGGTTGATTTCGTTTAACCAAAAAACCAAACAAACTAAACAGACCAGACAAACCAAACAACGATCTTCTTATGCCGGTGGACGATAGTTCTGATCGAGCTTGCCCGTATCGGTTTGTTCGCCTAGTTTGAGAAAGGCCTTCATTTGTTTCCTTACGAGATCTCTGCCGCTCTCCTCGCCCAGATTGACCTGATACTCATTGATGACCATGACCCGCATACCTTCCCACTTTTTCCAGCAGGGTTTGCAGACCTTGGTTTTGATTTCGGCTTCAAGCTTCCCCATGAAGAGAGGGTCCGTAATCGTTTCTCCGGCTTGTCCGCACGTGACGCACTGGACGTCTGCCATGGTGTAAGCATCCTCCCGCAAAATTATGAGATGACCGTGAGTGGCGATTGTAACATTGCGATTGAGCGAAGATAAAGAGGGGGAGCGGATTGACCAGCTCATGGCTTCGTGCTAAGAAGAATCGCGTTCAAAGATGGATAAGCCCGGATGGCGGAACTGGCAGACGCGCCGGACTCAAAATCCGGTTCTCG
>CAMDRK010000164.1 GCA_945906715.1 Nitrospira lenta | reverse complement strand
TCGCGGCCAATGGCCAGGAGGCGCTCGTCGCGCTGGCGAAGATTTCCTATGCCGCGGTGCTCATGGATTGCCAAATGCCGGAAATGGATGGATTTGAGGCCACGGCGGAAATTCGAAGACGTGAAGCGAGTTCTTCTACCCCTTACCCCTTACCCCTTACCCCTCACCACATCCCCATCATCGCCATGACGGCCAATGCGTTACCGGAGGATCGCGCCCGCTGTCTCGCGGCCGGCATGGATGACTATGTGAGTAAGCCCGTGCAATCCACGGTGTTGGCAGAGATCCTCGCGCGCTGGGTCAGCGCGCCGACCTCGACCTCTGGCTCAAGAGGTGACCATGCGCTGATGATCGCCTCTGGGGGATAGCCGCTTGATCACCCGAGAGACAGGGTAAAACGCTGAGTTCTTGCCAACATGAGTACAGTGGATTGAAAGGAGCGCGCGATGTCCATCTTGATTGTTGAAGATAATCCGGTCAATGCGAGATTGCTCGCGCTCATGCTGAGTGCACAGGGGTATCAGACGGTGATGGCCAGGAATGGCCTAGACGCGCTGGCGGCTGTGCCTGAAACACCAGACCTTCAGTTGATCAGTACCGATTACATGATGCCGGAAATGGATGGGTTTGAGTTTATTGTAAAAGTCAGGGCCTTGCCGACATTTCACCATGTCCCCATTTCTGATCCGCTCACTCAGCACTTCTTTCTACGTCCCACCCGCGCGGAGTATATCAAGCTTTCTGATCACGGAACCGATAAAGAACCAGGGTGCTGTTCCCGAAATCGTTATTGCTGAACGGTACACGCGACGTCACTGCTCAGGCAGTTAGGTCGAAGGTGTACGCCTGTATCTTGACAACCATTTGGTACCACGCCCGATGAAACAACTTCCGCCGATCGTGATCATTTCCCATTCGACCGCGTGGTATTCGATGCCGAGGGATCTTCAGTCCGTGTCCAGCACCTTCTTGAACATGAAGATGAGCGTGTCTATTGGAGGCGCCGACGTGAATGTGGCAGAGATCAGCTATGCTAAGGGAATCCTGCTGGCGAACGGCACGCACCAGGTTGAGATCCAGCTGGCCATGGCGACCGACAAGAACAGCGCGGAGAATCTTGCCCGCCACATGTTTGGAGAGATCTCCTCCGATCTCGGAGGAGATCTGCTCGGCGAGCTTGTCAACGTGTCGATGGGTGGGTTGAGGACCTCGTTCGCCCGCGAATCCTATCCGTTCACCGGGGGGCTTCCAGAATCATTTGCTCCCGAACGGTTCAATCAGTTTGGCGCGACCAGCAAACGGCACATGACCTTCGCGCTGCTCGTGGAGGGAATCACCATCGCCGTGCGCATCTGCATCGGTTTTAAGGCGAACGCCATGGTTCCCGTGGGATCCCTTTGCGAGGGAATGTTTGTCGCAAAGGACGTCTTGACCGCGCAAGGTATGGTGTATGTCAAGGAGGGAACGCGCCTCACATCGACGATGGTTGACCGGCTCCGGGTAGCCTTTGAACACGAATGCCCGGTTGAGGTAGCGTTGGGGGCAACATGGTAGAAGGGGCGGGCTCAACTTCCGCCCGGTTGTGTTCGATAGGGACGGGGGTCTGTTTCCTTTGAGGGAGCGCGATGTCCATCTTGATTGTTGAAGATAATCCGGTCAATGCGAGACTGCTCTCGCTCATGCTGAGTGCACAGGGGTATCAGACGGTTGTGGCCAGGAATGGGATAGAAGCACTGGCGGCTGTGTCTGAAACACCAGACCTTCAGTTGATCATTACCGATTACATGATGCCGGAAATGGATGGGTTTGAGTTTATTGTAAAAGTCAGGGCCTTGCCGACATTTCACCATTGTCCCATTCTTGTCGCATCAGCGCATACCGATCTTGAAACCGTCAAACGGGCGCAGAGCGTCCAGTGCGATGGCTTCCTCGCCAAACCCATCGACAAAACACAACTGATCAAGCGGGTCAAGCAGCTCTTGCGCACGCACCCGTCCGTGCTTCTCGATAAGCGCATCATGATGGACAGATTGGACTGTGGATTGGAGGACTATAACGCGCTCATCAATGACTTTGCAGCCCAAGTGGGCACAATCATGCCGATTGTGGTGTTGGAACAAGGAGACTCTGACGAACCCATTTCGGAGAATTTTAAGCGGTTGCTCAAAGAACTTGCGGAAAGTGCGGCGACACTCGGGGCCGACAAATTCGTCCTGTTGTATTCGGCCTGCGTTGGAGGTGCCCGGCTGACTCGGTCGCATTGTGCTGAACTGCGTAAAGCCATTCAAGAATTGGAAATGGCGCTCATGGCCTATACGCAGTCTCAGCCGAATGCCGTGAAAAGAACGGACGCGGCCTGACCCGAAACTTGAAACACTAAGAGTTCCCACCATGAAACACTCCTTGGCACTCCGTCCAATGGTTACTCATCTACTCGCGGTCATCCGTGAAAATCTCCCGAAAGGCACGCCCCTTTCTGAAGAGGTCTGGCGCGGTCGCCATCGATTTCTCCTCCTGCTCCTCTGGGCCCATGCCTTCGGAGTAGCGGCGTTTGCCATTTGGATGGGCGTCTCAACCGTACAAAGTTTCGTGATCTGGTCCAGCCTGGCTGCCTGCGCGGTTCTTGCTGGACTGACATTCTGCGGTCGCACATTTCAATCCATGCTGGTCAGCTTCGGGTTGATGACCGCGTCTGCCTGGATGGTCGATGCCGCCGGTGGCACTATCGAAGTCCATTTTCACTATTTTGCGCTTCTCCCATTTTTAGCGTTCTATCAAATGTGGTCCCCGTTTCTGTTGGCGATCGGCTACGTAGGCATTCAACACGGTATCGGGGGCGTCTTCTTGCCGCATCATATTTACAATCACCCTGAGGCCTGGGCCAATCCCTGGTTGTGGGGGGGGATTCATGCCGGCTTTCTTGCCTTTTCATGCACGGGCATCCTTGCCGCCTGGCGCGCACATGAGATTGCCACGGCACGGGCCGAGGCCTCATCACGCGAGGCCATGCACAGCGTAGTCGAGTCAGCCCGGCTCAAGTCGGAATTCCTTGCGACGATGAGCCATGAGATCCGCACACCCATGAATGGGGTGATCGGCATGACGGGTCTGTTATTGGATACGAAACTGACTGCCGAGCAACGCGAGTACGCGGACACGGTTCGGAAGAGTGGCGAGCATCTGCTTGGCATCATCAACGACATTCTGGATTTCTCGAAGAACGAAGCGGGGCAGCTCAGGCTGGAGATTATCGATTTCCATTTGCGTCATGCGGTGCAAGAGTCGATCGATCTCTTGGCCGATATGGCGCACAAGAAGGGGTTGCACCTGACCAGTCTGTTGCATTCGAACGTGCCGACGGCCTTGCGGGGAGATCCCGGGCGCCTGCGTCAGATCATCACAAATCTCCTTGGCAACGCGATCAAGTTCACCGAGCAAGGCGACGTGATGGTCACCGTGATGAGTCAGGAAGGCACCGCTGACGCAGTCGTGCTGCGGATTGAGGTGACCGACCAGGGGATCGGTCTCACACCGGAGCAGCGGGCGCGGTTGTTTCTTCCGTTCTCGCAAGCGGATGGATCGACCACCAGGAAATACGGGGGGACCGGCTTGGGCCTCTCGATCTGCGCGCAGCTCGTCACGGCGATGGGCGGCAAGATCGGCGTCGAGAGTGAATTGGGCAGAGGCAGCCGCTTCTGGTTCACGGTACGCCTGGCGAAGCAACCGGACGTGGCGCAGAGCGAGTTTATACCCTGCGACGATCTCCGTGGTCGGCGCGTGTGCGTCGTCGACAGTCAGGGCGCGCAACGCCATATACTGGAACGCTATCTCGCCAATTGGGGGCTGGACTGTGTCATCGCGGAGAGCGGAGCGCAGGCGCAGGGGGTGTTAACCCAAGCGGCGGAGTCAGGCGCACCCTTCGATCTGGCGATTCTGTCCGATCAGCTCGCCGGGATGGACTGGGCCGACTTCGGGCGGACTATCACGTCCGATCCCACGTTGTGCTCCACGCGCCTGGTGCTCTTGACGTCTGTCGGACAGCGGGGGGATGCTCTGAAGGCCCGCGACGCCGGCATTGCCGCTTATTTGGCGCAACCGATCCATCAGTCTCAGCTCTTCGACTGCCTCGCGATGGTGATGGGTTCACGCTCGGGAAGTGCCGAACAGGTTGCTCACCCATTGGTCACTCGGCATAGTCTTGCCGAGACTAAAGTGGGCTCAGCCATCCGGATCCTCGTGGCGGAAGACAACGTTATCAATCAAAAGGTCGCAGCGCGGATGCTGGAAAAGTTGGGCTACCGTGTCGATGTGGTGGCCAATGGCCTGGAGGCGCTTCAGGCGCTTTCAGCTGCTCCCTATGCCGTGGTGTTCATGGATTGCCAGATGCCGGAGATGGATGGATTTTCCGCCACGGCGGAAATCAGACGGCGTGAAGCGTTAAGCGTGAAACGAGTTCTTCCACCCCTTACCCCTCACCGAGTTCCGATCATCGCCATAACGGCTAATGCGATGCAGGGAGACCGCGAAGCTTGCCTGGCAGCAGGCATGGACGCCTATATCAGCAAGCCGGTCACGGCCAAGGCGCTTCGGGAAGCGCTCGCCCGGTGGATTCCAGAAACGGATCCTGCGCGTGAAGCGTCCGAAGAAGGCGTGAAGCGTGAAGCGGCAGGGGGAATGGTTGATGGTCAATGGTGAATGTTCTGAAATCATCAGATCGACTCCGACCATTTACCATTACGGTTGTTCACGCACCACGCGGTGGATGGTTTATTCGAAGAGTTCTGCGAGGGGCGCCTGGAAGCCTGGCAGGAGCGGGCTTGAGAGGGTCTCGTTTGCTTCTCGTGTCAGCTCCGCGGCCCGGACATATCCCTGGTCGGTCAGGCGATGGATTTTGACGGTCTCCAACTCGGGATCGACGATCCAGTATTCGCGCACTCCGTACCGCTCATAGAGTTTACGTTTGACAACCTCGTCGGTTTTACGGGTGCTGTTGGACAGGATTTCGACGACGAGATCCGGAGGCCCTTGAATGTTCTTTTCCGTAATGATGGCGGCGCGGGCGGTGGATATGAACAGCAGATCCGGCTCGACGATATCCTCGTCGGAGAGAACCACGTCATAGGGGGCGGTGAATACCTCTCCCAGGCAATGAATTTCCAGAAAATTTGCGAGGGCTGCAGAAAGCTTAAAGGAAACCCGCTGATGTTTGGTGTTCGGTGAAGGGGTCATGAAATGGTCTCCGTCGATGATCTCATGGCGCTTCCCGTCGTTGGGGAAGAGCAGGAAGTCGTCATAGTTGAACCGAACGCTGCGCGAAAGCGACATGGTATCCCTCATGGAATCAAGGTAACGACTCAGGCATTCAGGCTGAAGGTCGGAGTTCTGAACACTTCAGCCTTCAGCCTATCTACCTAAATCATCGCCGATACCCTAACAAGGAGCAGCCCACCCGTCAAGGACGGTGGCGTTCCGCCTCGTGAAGCGTCGTTCGTGAAGCGTGAGATAGGCGGGACAGGAAGTTCTGAGTTGTGAGTTCTGGGTTCTGAGTTATCCGGAAACGCTGAAAGAGAAGCACTGGAAGTTCTGAGTTGGAAGACGAGCACCAGGGAAGTTCTGAGTTCTAAGTTCTGAGTTGGACGTCTGGGATAGAATGCGGAATGAGGAATTGGGAATGAGGAATGAATTGACCGGAAACACTGAAAGAAGAGTTTTGAGTTAGCTCCGGACAACTCAGAACCCAGAACTCAAAACTCAGAACTCGGCGAAGCCGTTGACTCAGAACCCAGAACTTCTTCGTCATCCGCCGGCCCGTTAGGCGGCAATATTTGCCGACCCTCCTGTGCTTCGCTCACGTCCAATTCCTCATTGTGATCCAGCCGATGTCAGCAACGGACATTACCGGCTCTTAGTGAACACCAGCGCTTAAGTATCCCTCGTTATTCGCCGATAGTGAATCAGTCAGGGCATCAGCCTCACGGCCATCGGTAGGGGCGCAGGGTGGCGACCGTAGAAGGCTGTTCTTTCGGTCTGCCGATCCAGTTTCATCATTGAGGTTTAAGAGTTTAAGAATGGAGTACTCGATCACAGCAGAAGAATTCCAGCAGTTTCGCACGCTGATTTACGATGAGAGCGGGATTTCTCTCGGCGAACAAAAAAAGTCGCTGTT
>CAMDRK010000163.1 GCA_945906715.1 Nitrospira lenta | reverse complement strand
CAGCGTTGGAGCAGCGGAGACTGGAGAATCGGTCGCGTTGGGAAGGGTGATGAAGCGCGAGAGATGAGACAGTCGGCGTGGCTGAAACGCCTTTATCGTGATGCTACGCGCCCAGTGACCGCTCAGTCAAGCAAGTCGCAGCGATGCATTTTCCTGTCAGTGAACCAAGCAGCCGATAAGGAACTATCTTGGACTCCTATGCCTGCCAACGGCCCAACCGAATTCTTGTGAACACACCACGCTGCACTCCTTACTGAAAAAGGAGCTGCTTCCATTTTCTTTTCTCTGCCGGAGCCGCTTGAGTTGATAGTCCAATTTGTACAGGGTGACTGCACCAGCCCACGTAGGCATTTGGAAGCTCCCAATTTCGTGCACGTAATCTTCACATGTGTCGAGCCATACACTTCTAATTAATTCACGGCCTTAAAGTTCCGATCCGGATCGGCATACCTGTTGCCTTACATGCGGTCAAGGAGTTTGGGGTTGCCTTCAGTTTGAGTCTGCGCACCAAAGGCAGATCAAAGTTCCAGGAAAGCATATCCCAGGCTCGGGATGTAACGCCCCGAGAGGAGGCCTATTATCATGGGTACGATTCTTACTAAACTGTGGGATTCCGTTCATCGCGATGGCCAGTTGAATGCAAGACAGAACAGGCTCTTCTTAAATAGTCTAAAGGGCAACGATAGAACCTATGGTATCCCGGCATGGCGGGGTGCCCTGCTGCCAGCGCACATGGTACTTGCGGTTCTACTGACGGCACTTCCGTTGGCTTCGTCGCCCGCCTCCGCAGGCGAGGTGAAGCCGGACAAGTCTGGCTCGAAGTCGAACTTTATGTTCGGGCAGATGTTCCCCACACTACCCCCTTACGTTGCGCCCAACGACGCAGCGCTGGACGCACTCACTGCCGCGGGACCGGCGACAGCGCCAGGGCCACTGTTCGACACAAATATATCTGCGCCAATACCTCTAAACGACGACAACCCAAACAACGTGACCTCGTTTTTCACCTATTTCGGACAGTTTCTGGATCACGACATGACCTTGGACAGGCTTCCTCTGCCGACGGAATTCGTGGATCCCAACACGATTCAAAACTTCCGTGATCCACGGTTGAACCTCGATAGCGTGTACGGCGGTGGTCCTGAGGGCAATCCCGAGTTGTATGAGGCAGATGGCACACATTTTAAGGTCAATGGACGCGACCTTCCGCGCGATCCCTCGTGTGTGGTTGGAACCCTCCCTGTTTCCACATTGACACCCTGCCCCGCGATCGTCGCAGAGGGTCGCAATGATGAGAACCAGGTGATTGCACAGATCCATGTTGCGTTTCTGCGGGCTCACAACCGATTGATCGATCAGGGCTATAAGTTTGAACAGGCGCGCCAGTTGATGAAGTGGCGACACCAGTGGATCGTCGTTCACGAGTTTCTGCCGGAAGTGCTCGACCCAGGTGTGTATGCAGACGTGTTCCGCTCCGATGGGAAAATTCAGACCAAATACTACGATCCGAATAACGCGCAAAAGGCCGACACGCCTGTCGAGTTCTCAGTTGCGGCCTACCGCTTTGGCCATTCCCAAGTGCGCAGGGCCTATAACATGACTCAGGGTGGGCCAAGGGTACAGGTGTTCAACAATACGGCTGGCGACCTCCACGGCGGACGCCAGATTGCGACGGATCACATCATTTTCTGGCCGAATTTCCTTATTGTCGACGGCCAGGCGGGGACCGGCCAGCCCAACACCACCCAACCAGTCGCGAATATCAGCCGCAAGATCGACACGGTGTTGTCGAGCGGCCTCTTCGCGCTGCCGATCCCTGGTGCGGCGCCTGAAGGGTCTGCAATCCTTGCGAAGCGCAACATTCAGCGGGCGCGGGGGTACGGGCTCCCGAGCGGCCAAGCGGTCGCAGAGCGTCTGGGACTCACCCCGTTGGCGAACGCTGATATTGCCGCAGATAATCACATTCCGAGATTGCGGCCCTTTATCACAGACCCAGCTTATCAAGACAAGCTGCCGCTGTGGCTCTACATGCTGGCGGAGTCGCAGATCGTCCACAATGGTGCGAAGCTGGGCCCGGTCGGCAGCCGCATTGTGGCTGAGGTGATCGGTGGGCTTCTGGCAGCCGATAACAAATCCTATTACCGTAAGCACTGGACGCCTGAGGGTGGTGTGTTTCGCGCCCAGGATCTGCTGAGGGAAGCCGGCGTACTATGAGCTAAAGAGTCTACCGGCAGTCGCGGTGAAATCCCTCCCTCTCAATGGGAGGGATTTCCGTCCGGCCTATGCGTGCGATCTCCTGGTAGATATGGCTAGAGTTCAAACGTCTTGACTGTGAGGCTGGGCGCCCAATGAAATTGACTGGTTTCTGAACAAAGCAACGAGGTTAAAACGAAGCCACCAATGCTTGGGCAAGACAAAATAAACTCATCGCGAAGGAGCCGTAGGCTGTCACATAGGCAAAGCTCCGAACATGTGTGGGACCCCAAATCATCTTGACGACCGTGGGGAAGTAGATCACCGATGTCCATTCTGGCGGATCGATCATCCAGTGCCACTGCTGTCTGAGTCCGTAGGCCAACACTGCGCCATATAGGACGCCGCCTGCGCAGACTAAAATCTCCATAATTTCGACGGAGGCGGCTTCTTCCATCCTGCTTTCCCAATCATTGACGAAACCAGTTCATTCTACTTTTTCTGCCTTGGCGGGTCTATGGCTGCGGAGTGAGTGAAGGGCTCGGGGAAGTGAGGGTGAGGCGCAAGGGAGATCCTGCGAGTCGATGTCTGGATGGCATGTGTTATGCCTATGGCTATCTGGAAAAATTTGATGACACCCGTTGACATGTTCTGTTGAAGAGGAGTAATGATAAAACTGTTCGCACACTAGTTGATGTGTAGTGAGATGCAGAGTGTGCGACTCCGCATATTCCCACCGAATCACTCCGAACCAAGGAGGAGGTGTAGATGGCAGACCTTAGTCCACCGGATCACAACGGCCCGTTGAGTTAAGGGCGAGGCTCCTCGTCAGTCATAGCTAGTCGGTTCTCCATCGGCTATCGCCTTCCCGCGTTAGGGAAACACATACCGATGAACCAGTATGGAGAACCATAAATAGGCGAGAAGGACATCAAACGTCTGGGATCGAGTCGCATCCTCCCTGACGAGTCGCCTGTGAGCCAAATCCTCGACGGGTCTTCAGGATCATCGCACAAAAGATACCATCGGCGTCCTAAGCGCCACATACGGGCGACCTCCCACCTAGGCAGGGTCGCCCGTGCTGTTTCCATCGGGTACGAGAAAATCGATTTGAGGATGGGGCAATTCAACGCCGTCCATCATACCAAACTGATAGTTGCTTCTTATCTTGCAATGTCCGGCGTGGATGGAGAAGGACCCTCAGGATCTGACCTGCAATCTCTCCCGCGGAGTAGAGTGCCACCTTGCGGGCCGAAGTCTCTAGAGGATGCTGTGTCAAAATGCTGAATTGAAGGTCGCGTTCTCGTCCCCACCGCTTGAGTTGCTTACTCAAGCGTATTTCCTCGGCAGCGTAGAGCTCCTGGGTGAAACCACCGACATCGCGAAACGCATCGCTGCGGCAGACAAGCATTGCTCCCGACGCCCAGCGAAATAGAATCGATGCCCCCATCCACAACTGCAAGATCGCGTTCGCCCACCACGGTATTCCTTGCATGCGGAGTGTGCAGCCACAACCCACGTTCTTACCGTCTTGTATCATCCGTAGGATATCGCCAAGCAACTCAGGGGGTATGAGACTGTCGGCGTCCAGAAACAGCAACCAATCTCCTGTCGCCTCAGCTGCGCCGGTATTGCGTGCTCGACCGATTTGATTGATCGGCTCAAACACGACCTGAGCCCCTGCCTGTCTTGCCAGAGTGGCCGTGTTGTCGGTCGAATTATTGTCGACCACAATAATTTCTGATGTGAACCCAGACGTAAGGTTGGCTGCGAGGGAAGTAGAAATAGATTGCAGACAGCGTTCTATCAGACGCTCTTCATTAAAAGCTGGAATGACAATTGAGAGATGCATAGGAAAATGGACTCTGGTTTGTAGGGTCGAAGTTAATTTATAGAGATGGGGGCTGTCTTGTCTCTCTCGTTCGTTGAGCCACACGAACAGGATAGACCAGATAGATCAAACAAACCAGATGAACCAGTTGCCCGCCGTGCCGCAAGTATTGAGGGGTAAGAGGTGAGGGGTAGGGGAGAGGAATGATTAATGTTCAATGGTGAATGTTGAATGCTTGACAAATGACGAAGTGAAGGCTGGACTGCCATGCGCCGGGAAATTCAGAATGTCCCCGTTTATTGGTCCTGCCCAGGATTTACGCGCCGGATGCGAGGTCATTTCGCCGTTCTGATTATCGATGTGGCATCCACTTGCGCACGCGTACCGAAATTCACGGACCGCGTATGCGTGAGCGTCCTGACCCATCCCGTGTCCACATCGACAACGATTTCGGCATGGTCTTGCATGGAAATCGCTTTCGGGAACTCTCCCTCCAGTGGTTTTTCCCCCAAGCGTGCACTCATCTCCTTCATCTTTGATTCAAGAATCCGTGCGACCTGCTTGGGATCGGCTATTTGGCTCCACGTAATCACCGCTTGGCCCGCCTGCTTGTCGAACGTCTTCAAAGACATTCTTGCATGGGTCGGGAAGGCTTCGCCGCCCAGGGGATTCGGCAACAGGTCTTCGTACTCGTAAGGGCTGTTGTGGGCATATTTTCTCCCGAGAACCATGAAATATATCTGGGCTTCGCGCGTGCACAGTTCTTCGACCTGCGCTTTGGTTCCCAGCATGGATTCCCATTGCGCCCGCAAGCTAGACATGAGTGCTTTGTTGGGTTTCTCTTTCTGTAAGTTTTCGGTTGCAGCCAGGGCATCGAGGGTTTTCAGTGCCGTCTCTCTGAGCTCCTTCCAGTTCTGGACGCCCCTAATGATTCCGTGCGAGTCGATATCTAGAATAATCTGAAGCCCATTCATGAGATTGACGACTTGTCCAAGGAAAGAATGCTCAGCCTGAGAAGGGGCGTCGAACGTGGTCTTGCCTGCGGTCCAGCCCAGAAGATATCCGTCGTCATTGGCGCTGAGCACCTCAATCGTAAAGTTAGTGTGCGTCTTCCCTGTGATCGTAGACGTACCATCGGCGGACTTCACGCGCGCCCGCGTGATTTCAAGACGGATCGTGTCTCCTTTTTTCCAGTGAGGCAAGACTTCGATGGAATGGCTCTGGACATCGGTGAGCCCCAAGAGTGGCAAGCAGATGAGAAGAAGAATTATCGAGCGAACAGTTGACGCGCGCATAGCGTGTTCAAGCGTGTAAGGAATGGCTGAGGTCATTCTACGATGCCACGTCAGTCTGGTCCATCCCTGGGGCGTCTAGGGAATCGGGGCAGCTCAGCCTGTTCCATTTCTTTCTTTAAAGAGTATGATAGCCAAGTTACTCAGTTCACAAGGAGGCCGCTATGAAATCAGTTCGACTGCTCACCTTGACCTTGGGGCTGTTGCTCACAGGCACGACCCTCGCCTCGGCGGAAATTTTGGCCTTGATCAACTATGAGAGTAAACCCAACCAGCCAGTGAGACGGGAAGGGATTGCGATCATGGACATTGATCCTGAGTCTGGGGAGTTTGGAAAGATCCTGATGGAAATTCCGCTTCCGTCTGACCTTGTGGCGCACCACATTTTTTTCAATCGGGATCGGAGCAAAGCCTATGTCACAGCCTTGGGGAAAAGCCTGCTGCACGTGATCGACCTCACGAAGTTTCCCTACCGGCTTCGCGCGATCGACGTATCGGAATGCCTGTTCGGTGAGGATCTCGTCGTCTCAGAAGATAACAAGACCTGGTATCTCACCTGTATGGGTTCGAGTAACGTCATTGTGGGCGACGCGCTCACGGATAAGCCGATCAAAGCGGTCAGCGCGGCTGAGCCGTCCGTGGCGACGATTCTGTATCCCCATGGAATCGCGATTCACAACGGCATCGATCGTATCCTCGTCACCAGCACCGTCAAGCCAGATATGTCCGACGCGGGTGAGTCGGTCACGGTGTTGGAGGCCAGTACGGGCAAGGTGCTCTCGACGCACAAAATTGGGTCGAAGCCGGCTCCGGCCAAATCGGCCCCAGTCGAAGTCATGTTCAGCCCGAAGGCGAATCCGCCGGTCGTGCACATCACCAA
>CAMDRK010000162.1 GCA_945906715.1 Nitrospira lenta | reverse complement strand
GTTACCCCGACTATCCCTTTATCCCGACTACCCCCACTTTCATGTCTTCAGCCTATCTACCTGAATAGCTGCCCTGGGTCAATGCGACTGGCCCCAAGGGCCCGTGAGCGGTGAAGAAGGAGTGGCAGGTTTCGGCTGTTTATTTTGCGGCGCCGGTCGACGCCCCGTTGTGCCGGATGAGTGGCCGGAAGACTGAGCAGGGTTCTGATGCTGATCGTAGGCTTTGATAATGTCCTGCACCAACTTGTGGCGAACCACGTCCCGCTCGTCGAAGTAGACGAATTCGATGCCCTCGACGTCGCGCAGAATCTCCCGCACCTCGATCAGGCCTGAGACTCGTTCGGGTGGCAGATCCACCTGAGTAATGTCGCCTGTGACAACCACCTTGGAATGAAAGCCTAACCGCGTGAGAAACATCTTCATTTGCTCCGCCGTGGCGTTCTGTGCTTCGTCGAGAATGACGAAGGAATCGTTCAACGTGCGGCCGCGCATAAAGCCGAGCGGCGCAATCTCGATGTCGCCCCGCTCGATCGCGCGCGTAGCCCGTTCCATATCCATCATGTCGAACAGGGCATCGTACAGAGGGCGGAGATAGGGATTCACTTTGGCATACATATCGCCGGGTAAAAAGCCGATCTTTTCACCCGCCTCAACAGCCGGTCGCGCGAGAATAATGCGGCTCACTTCTTTCTTCATGAGGGCACTGACCGCCATCGCCATAGCCAAATAAGTTTTGCCGGTCCCAGCGGGTCCGATACCGATCACGATGTCGTGCGTCTCAATGGCTTCGATATAGACTTTTTGCGTCGGCGTTTTCGGCGCGACGAAACGTTTCTTGGTAACGATGGCCGCAGCGTTGGAAAGGAGCTCTTTGATTGGAGTCTCGGGACTCTGCCGGAGCGCACTCAAGGCATGGGTAATGTCGTCCGGCTGAAGGACCATCCCGTCGTTGGCGAGGGTGGCAAGTTCCGTGAGGACACGTTCCGCATGGCGAGTGGCGTCTGCCGTACCGTCGAGGGTGAGTTCTTCTCCGCGCGCCGAGAGGCGCACACCGAGGTCTTCTTCGATCAGCTTGAGGTGCTGGTCGTGGTGACCAAACAAAACGGCGGTATTGGTGCCTTCTCTAAGTTTAAGTTTACGCACGCGTGTCGAGAGCATCCCCCATAGACGCTAAGAATGGAGAAATTCTAACAGACCTAGAAACACGCTGACAACCGTTTTGACATAAATGTTCCAGTGGATGACTCGCATACTCGTATAGAGCCGCTCTGGAGGGGGCAGGAAATAAGAGCGGCTCTGCCGCTCTAAGACTTCGATGCCGCAGCGAGAGAAAGGTCGAATTCCTGGGTGGCAAAGCCGCCCTTGAGATCTTTGGCAACCACGCGGATTTGGTGGCTTCCTCTCGTACCTGCAGCCGGAGTCCACTGAACCAAGCCGGTCTGTGGGTGGATCGTCATGCCGGACGGAGCAACCTCTAAGCTATAGCTTAGGGCGTCGCCATCTGGATCGTTGGCCTGAACTTGATAGGTGTATTGCCCATCCTTCTTGGCCGAAGCAGGTAAGGACACAATGCTTGGAGGCGTGTTGTTCATTGAAAATACGTCAGAACTGAGCGGCTTCCCAGTTGTTGTTCCATCCTTTGCCACCACCTCGACCTGAATCGTATCGTTGGTTTTCAAATCGGTGATATCAAGCTCGTTGCGCTCCCCTTCCAGTACCACTTTGTCGTTCTTGCTCCAGCGATAGGTGACGGAAAATGAGTCTCCATCCGGATCCATGACGTCCGCCTTCGCGAGGACGCGCCGCGAGAACGCCTCCTCATTGGGCTCGATGGTCACATGCGAGACCACCGGCGAAGAATTCCCCACAACGAGAGACTGCGATTTGACTGATGCCCCCTCACTCTTCCCATCGGACGGCACCACCTCTACAACCACCTGATCCCCTCGCTTGAAAATTGTTGGCTCCATTGTCTCGATCGAGCGTTCGGCCACAAGTTTGCCGTTGACAAACCAGCGATACCGGAACCTCACCTCGTCCCGATCCAGATCCTGCGCTTCCACAGAAACAGAGAGAGGTCCGTGCGAAATAAGAGGGACGGGCTGAAGAGCAACACGACGAATCACAGGAGGATGGTTTCCGTCCGACCCTGCGGTCGACAGGCTGTGACTATTTTCTCCCGGCGTACATGCCGACAGCGCGCTTACGCTAAGCAAGCACAACAGCACGCTCCCTACATGACACCAGGCCCAGGGCTCATCGCCCTGGGCCTGACCTCTCAATTCATCGAAGAACAGAGAAAGCATCGTCACCAACTATGCTCGCTGACCGATCCAGGACAGAATTTGACTCCAGAGAACGATAGGGGGTTTCGGCGCGACCTTCCCCATCACTGAATTACTGGACTGGTAGAAACCTGCCATCCCCGTGGGTTGCGCCCCAATCTGGATGGCCACCGAGGACGCCAACCCTTCTCCAAGACTGATCACGCGGTTTGAAACACCCGCGCCATTAACTCCAAGAATCGGGTCTGAATAGGCCGTTCCAGTTTTATAGTACATCGCGTATAGGTTACTGCTCCCTGCTGCGACACAGATGTCCGTATTTGGCGTGAAAGTCGGCATGAACAGAGCGCCTCCTATCAGCGTAGGATTCACAACCGACCGTTCTGCAGGCCCTGCTGACGTCGGTAAGACGATGAACCAGCCATCCTTAGCCGTAATACCCAACACGCTATTCCCTTGGATCTGATCCACGAGCCCAGCGAACGTCGTCGTCGTACCGACCCCGCTTACCTGGGTACCTGAGGTGCAGGACACACAGATCTGTGCGGTGGTAACATCAAGAAGGTCGCTGCTAACGCACCCGCTCTCCGTCGTTTGGGTACAGGTTGCCGACGTTGGCGGATAGCGATCCTTAATGCCGATTAAATACTGGACGTCTGTATCGGCTTTATCCGCTGTGCTCAGAAACCGACCGGTCCCAAAGAATATCCACGTATTGCCCGAATCATCCAGCGTGACGGTGGAGCCAGTCGTTACCGGTCCAAGAGACGTGGTCGAGGCACCGATGAGGAAAGTATTGAGGATCTGAGTGGGCTTTCTCGTGGTTCCCGTATCCAGTATTCCCCAGCTCTGTGTCGGCGACGGGGATGAACATGCCGAATCAGCACAGGTGCCCATCGTCAAGCGATAAAATTTCCCACGCCAGTTTCCGCCCGTATCGTCATACGTTTGTCCCATATAGACCACATCCGACCGGAAATCGAGGTCGCGATCGAACGTGATCGGGTCGGCCATGAAGCTATTTCTTGTGCTGGCGGGGTCGACACTTAAAACTTCAACCGTCGGAGCCGTACCCAACGCTACCCCAAGCTGAACGCCGAAGATCTTAGATTTTGCTGCCGCGCGACCATCATAGCCATGGGGACCAGACCCGATCACCATATACCACTTGGCATTGGTGTGATCATTCTTTCCTGCCGTGGGCGGGCTCATGCGCACGACGCTTGGATAACTCATGCCGAGGCCTAAGGTAGAGGATGAATAGGCGGTCAGTAATGTCGGTGTTGCGGCAGGATCTGTGATGTCGAGGACATAGTAGCCACTGTAAAAATAGCGATCATCGTCGACATCGCTGGTATTGCCATTGTTATTAAAGTCTGCGACCAGATGCAGCGGCGGACCTCCACCATTACCGCTCGAGATCCCTACACAATTGCCACAACTGCCCCCGAATCGTAGTCCAACGATCATGATGGTGCCCCACCCATCGGGGTGGATACAGCCGGTCGCCGTCGGAGTCACCCCGCCACCACAGGCCGCCTCCGGGCTGAAAATTCGCACATCTGTTACTTTTGGTTTCAGATCAACATACGATACATGGGTGTAGCCCGATTCCGTCAGCCAGCGGAGCTGCGGGAGCAGATGGTACGGAATGAATCCCCACAATTCCTCCCCTAAGGCAGGCCCGCTGCTATTATCTGTCGGGGCGGTCGTATAGTACCCGTGCTCTGTCACTGTGGCCGTGTTGGTATCGTCTCCCCGGTGATAATAACCCGCATTGAACGCGTGCAACATGCCGTCATTGGCCCCTACGTAAGCGGCCTGCCTTCGGTTTTTCCATCGTTGCAAAAACTGTGAATACCCTGAGTCGCCATAGAGAATATCGAATCGCTCCCGCGGGGGACCGACAATCGTTGGAGTCGAATTGACAACATCTCCAAGACGCCAGACCTTCAACGACCCATTTACGGTCAGCTGCCGGTCTCGCATCCCAGCGATCTGATTTCCATGAAGAAAATTAATGATGTTCGTGGCGGTATAGGTCGTTCCGGTCGCCCGAAGATACGGTGCGAGAGTGGTGGCATTGGCCGTACTGAAACTTATCTGCTCCCCGCTATCGACAATCCCGTCATTATCGGTGTCGACCCACGTAATCAGATTCCTCGGACTTGCCGAGATATCGCGTAAGGCTAGTTTTTTCCCGGCCTCCCAGACTCCCTGCATTTCCCTCAATGCCACTGATTCATACGCAATCACACTATCCGCTTGTCCATCCGCCGGACTCACATCGAGGAATCGATCCACCATGACATCGCCGGTCACCGAATCAAAGCGTGTGCTGACAATGTTGTCGTCGGAATACACAAGTTTTCCGTCTGCCGCGCCGCTGGCTCCTCCACGATCCTCGCGGAGGTTCCCATAGGGGTCGACCCAGAGACCCTGCACGTAGCCGGTCCACCTAATTTCGTTCTGGCCTTCGAAGGTGCTGGGATAGAAGAACGCCTGATAGATCGTCCCTTCTCCTGTCGAAGATGAGGCTAATACGGAGATCGAGGTACCGGAAGCCGCACGCTTCAAGATCTCGGCAATGGCCTTACTGATTTGGCCTTCCAAGTCGCCTCCCTCCGAAGCGTCAAAATACGTATCCGGAACACAGTCCTGGTCCAAGTCCCATTCCGCGTTGCTCGTGCTGGTTCCACTCCCCAGATTGGAACCAGTTGGATAGGTACAAGATTGCGAGCCGGTCAGATTCACCGCATTATCGCTATTCCGGTCATTAAACCCTCCGTACTTCGACGCCGATGCGAGGAGTGTCGCGCCTGTTGGCCCTCCCATAGCGTTCACAGAATAGAAGGTCACATTTTGCGTGCCGGCGAGATCACTGCGCAGATCGTTGGTTCTCCCGTAAGAGGCCACGTCGTCGAGACGATCTCCGGTAGCGCCGCTGGACACGACACCGATGTTGGTGCCGGTAAAGAGATTCCCGAAAGGGGACTGCAAGTCCGGCGCATTGCCGTCTAGCACTCCAATGCCGGGACTGATCATCAGCACGAAACTCTTACAGCATTTGATCGTTTGATTCAGACTGGCGAAATAGAAGGGATCACCGACCGCTCCGATGCCGCCAGAGCTGTAGCCGGTCGTCCAGGATCCACTGTTGCTATAGCAAGGCCCTTGGCTCTTGCGGAATAGACATAAACCTTCATAGAGCGACTCAGCGATCGGCGAATTTGCCTCGACTTGCTCGTTCCGGACACCTGTGACATCGGACGCGTTGAAGGCTTCATCGTAGGAGAATTGCAAGCTGCCGCCCTGGCCTGTATTGGCATTTACAAACATGACGCCCACATGCATGTTGTCCGTTCTCATCTTTTGGAACAGACCGAGGGATCGTTCCCTCTTGTAGCAGGCAAGGTGTCCCGCAAAGTTTGGATCGCTGTTATCGTTGGGGTTACCCGACACACAGGTCGTTTGAGCTCCCGTTCCAGCCGGAGAGTTCGGCTCTGACGTCAAGTCGACCTCCAGAGAATATTTGTTACTGCTGGCTGTATCGAATGGATTCGCAGTCGCATCATCGTTGACATACAATTGGCCGTCACCGACACCAAATATCCGCCCTGCCGTGGATAAGATGCTTCCGCCACCGAAAAGATTCACCGTCGCCGTCGGCAGGGCTGTGGGGACGCGGCCCGTCAAGGTGGCGGCCGGTACAAACTTCACATACCGCCAGCAACTCTCGCCAGGGTTACCACAAGAATTCGTGCTTCCGTTTTCACCCGTCTTGGGCTCCCCATTGAGGTTGTTGGCTGTGCCGTCAGCGTTCGCTTGCGCGGGAATCGGCTTCCCTCCGATGACAACTTGATAAATCATTTCCTTCTTGCGTTGCGTCAGCCAGTTCATGAAATTACCGTCCCAATGGGTAGCGGCGCAGGCGGTGGAGACGGTGGCCTTCACCGATCCATAGTTGAAACTATTGGAATCGGTCGTATAACAACGCAAGGGATCGAACATGCCGTAATACGA
>CAMDRK010000161.1 GCA_945906715.1 Nitrospira lenta | reverse complement strand
TCATCGAGCCAAACAAACGAGACAGACCAAACAGACCAGATGAACCAGACTCCCGCCCCGCGGCGCGAAATGAATGTTGGATTACAAGTTGCTGACCCCTTTTCTTGACCTGAATAATGCAGCTAGAGATTCCAGGAGACAGAAAGGGTTAGTGGTAGGCAAACACGTCCATCTGAATCGACTTGATGGGTTTTGCTTCCCCATGAACCATGCGCCGAACTCGCTCGGTTGCGTCGCGGCTGAACACTGGTTCGCCGCAATGGAGGCAGACCGTCGCAGGAATTTGCTCAACCCGCACGGGCTTGCCCTCGATATCAAAGACCTCGCTGACCAGTTCTTGACGACTCTCGGTCTTTCTGCACACATGACAGCGAAACATAGCTACCTCCGTCTGGAGTAATCATACCACTCTGCGGGGTCCGGCTCATAGATCGTAATGACCTTCAACAAATCAGAATCGACGCGGGAGGCCTGAATATGCAACGGACGACCTGTGACTGTGAATCCGAGCAGCAGACTGCTGGGCGCATATTTGTCGTCGGGATAATCTTCAATGATTCTGGCTTGTGCCCCGGCCTATCGGATTTCGGCATCGCTAATATTTCGCTCAATAGCGCGCTTAAAGGCATGGCGGCTGAACTCGAACTCACCAGCAGCGAGTTGTCGGCAAATGTCATCCAGCATTTTCATGGAATGGGGTAGCGCGACTATAGCGGGAGCCTTCGTTCAGTACAACACGAAGGGGTAAGAGCTGAGGTCTGCGAGCGTGGGAAGCACACTGATTAATGGGAGCTTAAAGGGGATAGAAGGTTGCGAGGGACGAGCGACGCTTCAGAAACGACGACCCCATCTCTGTCACACGATGTCCTGCCGGGCATTGCTCCGACTGGTGGCATGATAGACGGCCCCGGGGAATGCAAGACAGAGCGGACGTGCCATGGAGCGGGAGTCTATCCCCCACCATGTATGATTGCAAGACCTGACACAATGCTGTTATTCCGAGCCGGGGTACAAGGTCTAAGCAATACCTCATCTTTTGCCCCCGCGTCAGAGGAAATATCTCACCGGGGTCTGACGATCAGGGTCACCAGCTTGTTTGTAGATTGATTTGTCGGCAGAGAGGAATCCTGCAATGTGATGGTGAGTGAATAAATCCCGTCCGTGCCGCTCTCCGGTTTGCCTGTGATTGCGCCGGTCGAGGTATTCAATTGGAGCCCTGTCGGCAAAGCGGGAGTAATCGACCACGTATAGGGCAGAATCCCGCCTGATCCTTTCAACGTAGTGCTGTAATTCTTCCCCACTCTCGCATTCGGCAAGGAGTTTCCAGCTGGTGAGGTGATCACCAGTGGTGTTGGAGCCGGATTGATCTTCAGCGATAGCTGCGTGGTCGCCGTTTTAAATGGGGCATCAGAATCAGTGACCGTGAACGTATGTGTAGTCGTGCCTGCCGTTCCGTCTGAGGGAGTGCCGCTAATTTCGCCGGGTGCAGAAACATTCAAGGATAAACCGTCCGGTAACGGAGGATTCACCGACCACGTATAGGGTTGGATTCCACCCGTTGCCTGCAAGGTTGTGGGAGGGTAGGGCTGGTTCACAACTCCTTCCGAAAGCGAGGCGGTCGTAATCATTAGTGGCTGCGGGGTTGTAGTGATCGTGATCGTCAGCGATTTTTGTACAGCCTGTTCCGGTAACGACGAATCTTCTAATCTGAATATCGGAGTGGTCGTCCCGGGGGCTGTCGGTGTGCCGGTAATAGTGCCCGCTGTGGGATCCAAGGAGAGGCCTGCCGGCAGGGCGGGGGAGCCAACAGCAAGACTCCATGTATAAGGTGTGATGCCTCCAGACCCACCTAAGGCAGCGGCATAGGGTTGGTTCTCCGTCCCACTCGGAAGCGGCGAGGTTGAGACAATGGTCACCGGCCCTGGTCCAGCAGGAGGATCAGAAACATTGTTGACGTCGAAGCATCCGGCTAATCCGCAGATATAGACCACTGCCACAAGGATGCCCCAGAATGCGTACCTGTTTGACTGGCGACGATGCTTCAGGCTGAATCGATTTCCATGAGTCAGCGGCATAGGCTTCACTCCAAAAGACTGCCAGCACTCCACCTCTTCAGCACAGATCCTCTCCAGGGCTTTCAGCGATCCGGTTTCCCGCCCCACCAAGAATCAGTCACGGATCATACAAGATAAACCCTGATAAGGTCTGCCCTACGAAGGTATGGGGGATGGAGTCTGTTAATCTCCTGTGCTCGCGCAATGTGCGGCCTCAGAAAGGTGAAGGGAACAGGAAACCATCCTTTTTGCTCGCAGAGCCCCCACGATAAAGCGGTGGTCGCTCGATGCGCGCAGTGAAGGACGGTTTGCCTGCTCCCTTATGGAGAAGGTAAAGAATCAGAATGTGCTCGTTCGAGGATCGACTAGGTTACCTATTGTGAGAGAGAAGTGAGGAGAAAAGATGATCGCATGCCATCAATTCCGCAGATGTAAGGACATCCCGCTACGGGTCGATCGTGATCGACAGGCCCGGCGGAGAAGGATCTGATAGGGGTACAGTATCAGTGACCTGCGGCGTGAAGATGAACGTGTCCGCTACAGTGGGCATGCCTGCAATGACGCCAGTTGAGGGATCAATGGGGTCAAGGCCAGTTGGGAGTGCGCCAGAGAGTAGGCTCCACGTCAGCGTCCCAGTGCCTCCAGTTGCTAACAAGGTTTCGCTATAAGGCGTACCAACCCTTCCATTAGGGAGCGTTGTCGTCGTGATCGTGGGTCCAACGGGCGCAGCCACGATGGTAATCGCCAGGAGTTGGGTATCCGACAGCGATAACGAATCGGTGACCTTCACGGTGAAGTTGGCAGTGCCCGTTCCGGTCGGTGTGCCTGAAATCACCCCAGCGGAACTGAGGGAGAAATTTGCCGGGAGCGAGCCAAGGTCTAGACTCCACGCGAGCGTCCCGGTTCCACCATTGGCCAGCAGGGTTTCGCTATAGGCCGTGCCTACCGTCCCATTGGGGAGCGAGGTCGTCGTGATCGTGGGCGGCGCGAGCACGATCCTAATCGACAAGGCCTGATCATCAACCTGTCCCGCCGTGTCTGCGACTCTAATCGTGAAGTTATATAGGCCAGCATCGCCAACAGTAGTTGGGGGGGCTGCAATCTCACCAGTCGTTGTACTCAGAGTAAAATTTGGTGGCAGTGATCCGGCAACCAAACTCCAGGTGAAAGGCGGGGTGCCCCCACTGGCCTGCAGAGGCTCTGAATAGGATTGGGGCACTGTGACATTGGGGAGTGACAGGTTCAATATCGTAAGCACGGGTGGGGGATTAACGACCGTTAATGTCAGGGATTTTTGTGCCTGCTCCTGCGGTGACGATGAATCTTTCAACGTGAAGGTGTAAAGTTGATTACTAATGGCGGTCGGTAAAGGTGTACTCGTAATCGTGCCGGTTGTTGGGTTCAAGGAAAGGCCAGCCGAGAGCGCAGGCGCTACTGACCACGTGTATGGTGTCGTGCCTCCCGAACCACCCAATGCGTCGGCATAGGGTTGACCCACCACGCCTATTAGCAGTGAGGTCGCCGTAATCTTCAATGGTCCCGGCTCAGGGACAGGAGGGGGTTCAGGCACATTGTCGATGTCGCCGAGGCAGCCGGTGAAGCCAACGGTCGCTGCGAAAAAAAACAGGACAGCCCACAACATGTTTCCGGCGGGCCTACGATCGCGCATTAGCTTGCTTCCGTTGTTCTGGACATTGTGCAGGTTCGCAGAATGATTATTGGCATTGAAGTCGCTCATGATACGTAAATTCTCAGAGCGGATCTATCCCTCTAAGGTAAGGGGCGCGAGTGTATCCGACGGTGGGTCATAATCACAACAGCAGGGGTTGAAGTTGGCGTCAGTCGGCAGGGGAAGACCCAGGCTAGGGATTTTCTCCATATTTCTCACGATGTTGTCTTTTCGCTTCAGCGACCCACTTGTCCCGCTTGATCCGCTCGGGGGCGGTGTACAGCTTCTTCGCGACCTTGTCGATATCCTCCGGCGTCCAGCGCGCAATCTGACCAAAGCTGTACAAGCCCATTTTATTGAGGGTTCGGGCAAAGACGGGACCGATCCCATGAATCTTACTCAGGTCGTCTTTCGGTCTGTCTTTCGCCGCGCTCGCCTGTTCCATTTTCAGGCTCAGTTGACTGTCACTCTGACGGGGTGTTTGGCGAGGAGGCACTGTCCCTCCATCGGTCTTGATGCGGAGCGCGACCTGCACTTCAACCAAACGTTTTCGGAGACCGTCGATCTCCTCTTGCTTGTCTCCCGCCGTCTTCATCTGATCCGCCAGGCCTTGCTGTTGCGCTTCGAGTTCGTGAATCCTGTGCCGCAGGCCGTCGATCTGCTCGGTTCGGTCATCGAGGAGTTGTTTATCGAGCAAGAGCTGGGCTCGGAGTTGATCTTGCGCAGCGAGCTGTTGCTGTAGCTTGGCAATCTGCGCTTCGTGTTGCGTGAGGGTGTGGGAATGTGTTGTTTCCCACTGTGCCAATGCTTCCTCTTGCTCCTGCAGCCGTTGGGAGAGAGACTCCAGCTCACCGATACGCCGGTCTCGTTCAGCCAGTTGGCTGTTGACTTGGTGTAGTGCGGCTCGATGCTCGGCGTCTCGATCGCTGAGTTGCACTTCCAACCAATGGACCCGCCCTTGGGCCGGTTCGAGTTCTTCCACGCGCGCGCGTAGCCGATCGGCTTCTGCGATGGCGGCGTCCAACTCGGCGACGCGGCGCTGAAGGTCGCGCTGTTTTTGCTCGTTCGCCTCGATCGTCTGTTGGGCTACCTGGCGAGCGAGTTGGAGTTGTTGGACTTCTTCCGACTGCGCAGCGGCAGCCGCATCATACTCACTCGCGCGCCGGCGAACCGAGGCTTCTTCCGTTTCCAGGATCGTCAAGCGCTGCGTGCGAATAGCCAACTCCGCTTGAAGCTCCTGAAGGCGGTCATTACGCGCCGAGAGTTCCTGCCGAATGGATTGGTTGATCTCCTCCGATTCGACGATCTTGCTTTCGAGCATCTGCACGGCAGCGGTTTGGGTATTCAGCTCATACTGCGCCTTCTCCAGCGTCTGTTCTTTGAGGCGCAAGGTAGCGGTGACGTCCATGAGCTGTTGTGTAAGTGGGCCGGCGGATACGTTTCGCAGCAGCCATCCGACTGCGCCGCCGATTCCAACCGCAATAATGAGACATCCCAATATTTGGCCGATGAACATGATCATAGGTCGACCTTTCCTTTCACTCTTAACTCGATGCGACGGTCGTGTTGAAATCCGGCCCGAGTCTGTGCTGCCGACAGGGGTCGCGCCGCGCCATAGCCGACGGCGGTGAACTGGTTGGTCAGGCCACGGCTGGTGAAGTATTGCCGCACGGCTTCAGCGCGGCGGCGGCTCAGTTGAATGTTATAGTCCGGCTCGCCGTACTTGTCGGTATGACCGCCGATCTCAATGGCCGCGTGAGGGGCATGACGTAATTGGGCGATCAGCTGCTCCAGTGTGGCACGACTGCGGGGAGTGATCGCGGTGTCGTTCGAATCAAATTCAATGGAGGCATGCGAAAGAATCTCATTCAGTTTCTTCTGGAGCGAAGGGGAGGAAATCGCAAGCTGAGCTGCGCGAATATGATCTTCCAGCTCGAGCCCCGTCTGCATGAGGGGAGCGATATCTCGTAGCACCGTGGCTTTGGCACGATCGCTGTCGACCAGGCCACTGAGAACAATCGTGCGCCCATCGATGATAATGGACCCGCGTTCCCTCATCTGCCCTAAAATTGGGAGCACCTGGGAAACATTGCCGATCCAGGCGACAGATCCCACTCTCGGATCTACCGCCAACTCATCGACGACACGGCCTGGCGCTTTTCCATACAGCTCTTGGGCTCGCTGAAGAATGGCAGCTTTGCTGGTTTCACTGGGGAGTGAACCACGGAGGGTCAGAGTCCCCTGCTCTAAACGCGCATGAAAGAAGGCAGGGGTGAGGGCGCTTGATGCTGTCGATGTCGGAAGATGGCGTGGAATACACACCACGGCAAGAAGAGTAAGTGCGACAGCGCCTGCGCCTAGAATCGCTCTGCGCATCATGAACCAATTCTCGGAAGGAAGGTGGCTGATCAACCCCTGTGACCCTACCATACTGCGCGGGCTCATGCCAGACAGGATTTATGAACAATCTAGCCTGAATAATTCACGACTTTGGCAAGAAAAAAAGCCATCGAGGCTCCACACTGTGCTATAGGAGCGGTGTTCAGACGTTTCTACGCACAGCAAACAGGAGACCCCGATGGCCACAGCGTGTATACCGCAACTGACCTTCACATG
>CAMDRK010000160.1 GCA_945906715.1 Nitrospira lenta | reverse complement strand
CGCGGATACCCTCCAGAATCGCGGCAGTAATAAACGCCACCGCTTCCGGATGATTCAACGTCAACCCGCGCGCCTTGCGCTCCTTAGCCAAGTTCGCCGCGACATAAATCAGAAGCTTCTCTTGTTCCCGTGGTGTCAGATGCATCGTCGAACTCCGTCAATGGTCAATGGTCTATGGTCAATGGCGCGGAATAGTACCGGGATGGGCAGGGTGACTTCAACTGCGCCCATCCTCTCCCTTCGTCCCCCAAGCGGCGGACAAAAGTCAGTGGGCCTGGGGGCGGGAGTGTTCTCGATTGCGCGCGTCCAACGAGGGGAGTCTGCGACCGCGCGTTGCGCGAGCAGGAGAACACTCCCGCCCCCGGGCCTCAAATTACACCGTCAAATACTGCTTCACCTGCTCCGCGCTCAACTCACTACTCTTGCCCGACACCACCACCGCCCCTTTGGCCATCACCACATACTTCTCCGCCAGCCGAGCGGCAAAGTGGAGTCCCTGCTCGACCAACAAAATGGCAAAGCGGCGCTGTTTTTTAAATCCAATGATCACGTCTTCGATTTGATCCACGATCGAAGGCTGAATGCCTTCCGTCGGCTCATCAAGCAAGAGCAGCTTGGGATTCGACAGGATCGCGCGGCCGATCGCCAACTGCTGCTGCTCGCCGCCGCTCAGGACGCCGCCCGGACGATTGAGAATTTGTGTCAGCTTAGGAAACAGGTGATAGACCTCGTCGAACGCAGCCTTCTCGACCGTCCCGTTCGGTTTGTCCGACCTTGCCCAGAAGCCGAGCAGTAAATTCTCCCGAACCGTCAGGTGAGGCAGAATCTCCCTGCCCTGCGGCACACAAGCCAGCCCGCTTCGTGCCCGCTTGTCGGTCGGCGCCTTCGTGATATCAGCCCCGTCGAACATCAGCCGCCCCGACCTCGCAGGCAACAGGCCGGTCAGTACTTTAAGCGTGGTCGTCTTGCCGACCCCATTCCGGCCCATGAGACAGACAACCTCTCCTTTGTCGATCGTAAAGGACACATCCCGAAGAATGTGACTTTCACCGTAGTAGGCATTAATCTTTTCAAGCTTGAGCATTGATTGGTCTATCTGGTCTGTCTGGTCTGTCTGGTCTATCTAGTCTCGTCTGACACCAGATAGACCAGAAAGACCGGGCGACAACGAGACAGACCTTCACTTTCCTGCTAGTGAGCCACTTTTTGTCTACCCAGATAAATTTCCCGCACCCGATCGTCTGCCTGTACCTTCTCGACGCTGCCTTCGCAAATGACCGTACCCTCGTGCAAGACCGTCACAACGCGGGCGATCTGCCGGACGAACTCCATGTCGTGTTCAATGACAATGATGGCCTGTTTTTCCGCCAGCGATTGGAGCAGTTGACCTGTCTGCTCCGTTTCTTCGTCAGTCATCCCGGCGACCGGCTCGTCGACGAGGAGCAACGAAGGGTCTTGCAAAATCACCATGCCGATTTCGAGCCATTGCTTCTGACCATGCGACAGGGACCCGGCCCTGGTATGCGCATAATCTTTCAGACCGATCGTTTCGAGGTTCTTCTCGATCCTTACCCGTTCATCCGCCGTCGATTTCCCGAACAGGGTCGCAAAGACACCCTTACTGCTCCGTTTCAGCGACAAGTCGAGGTTTTCCCAGACTGACAGAAACCCATAGACCGACGGCGCTTGAAATTTTCGCCCGATGCCGAGGGCAACGATTTCATCTTCGTGCTTCCCCTTCAGGTCGACATCCCTCCCGAACACGACACGGCCGCTGGCCGCTTTGGTCTTTCCGCAAATCACGTCGAGCAGGGTCGTCTTCCCAGCCCCGTTCGGCCCGATGACGACGCGCAGTTCCTTGTAGTCAACCATGAAGGTCAAGTTGTTCAACGCCTTGAAACCATCGTAATCGACGGTCACGCCATCGAGATAGATGATGGAATTTTGAAAGGAGCTTTGCTCGGCCATCTCAGCGCTTCCCCTCCAGCACGGCAGCTTTCTCAGCAGGCACAACCGGTTTCCCCCCATCGGGCTTACTCCGGCTCAGGAGACTCTTTGCTTTTCGCATCATGCCGATCAGCCCATCGGGGAACAACAGCACGACCAACACGAAGAGCCCACCGAGGATGAAGGGCCAGAGTTCGGGAAAATAATTGGTCAGCACGCTACGGCCATAATTTACACTCACGGCCCCCAATACCGCCCCTGCCAGGCTGGCGCGGCCACCCACCGCCACCCAAATAACCATTTCAAGCGACGGCAGCACCCCAATCTGCGCCGGCGTGATGATGCCGACCTGGGGGGCATACAACATCCCGGCCAACCCGGCCAAGGCCGCAGCCACGACAAAGACGAATAGCTTATAGTTGGCAGGGGTATACCCGGAAAAGACGACGCGTTTCTCGCTATCCCGCACGGCAACCAGCACCCGGCCGGCACGCGAGCGAATGATCCACTGGCAGAAGAGATAGGACGCGCCGAGACAGAGCACGGTGATGATATACAACACCAACTGCGTGCTGGGTTCGGAGAGCCGATACCCGATCACCTGCTTGAAATCGGTCAATCCGTTCGTGCCGCCGAGATTCGTATCGTTCCGGTTAAAGACCAGCCAGGCGACGAGCGCCAGAGCCTGTGTGATAATCGCGAAATAGACACCTTTGATGCGGCTGCGGAAGGCGAAAAATCCGAACACGAGCGCAAACGCCATCGGCACCAGGATTGATCCAATGACGGCAACCGGAAAACTATAGAACGGCTTCCAGAAAAGCGGCAGCTCTTTCACCTGGTTCCACACCATGAAGTCCGGCATCTCGGTGCCATAGACGCTCTCTTTTCCGATCGTCAGCATGAGATGCATGCCCATGCAGTAGGCGCCTAATCCGAAAAATACACCCTGCCCCAAGCTCAGGATGCCGGTGTAGCCCCAGATGAGATCGAGCCCGAGAGCCAGAATCCCAAAGGCGAGAAATTTTCCGAACCGATTCAGACTGAAATCGGAGAGGTGAAACCAGGAATCTTCCGGCGGCAAGATATTCAGGAGGGGCATGACCACAAGCAGAATGGCCCCGACAGCCCAGAAAGCCATCCCGCCACTACGATTCTTGTCTGCTGTTCCGTCACTCATCTTGTTTACTATTCTCCGTGGGGACTGGCACCCTTCTTCTTAGTGCCTGTCCCCGTCCGAGACGGGGACTGGCTCCGCCGTCTGCGGCGGTGCCTGTCCCGCTCCTTGGCTCCTGAGACGGGGACAGGCTCCGCCGCCTCAAGACGGGGACAGGCACCGCCGCCCATCTCAGAAGGGGGACAGGCACCGCCGCAGACGGCGGAGCCAGTCCCCCTCAATCGGCATTTCGTCCCTTCATCGCAAACAGTCCGGATGGCCGCCACTGCAAGAACAGAATCACCATCACGAGGATGAAAACCTTGCCGTACACAGCGCCGAAACTGGGCTCGATCAGCTTGTTCAGCCCGCCGATTCCCAGGGAGGCCACGATCGTGCCGGCCAGTTTCCCGACCCCGCCTGTGACCACCACCATGAAGGCGTCGACGATATAGTTCTGACCGAGGCCCGGGTCGACGTTCCCAACCATCGTAAGCGCCCAGCCCGCGATACCCGCCAGCCCCGACCCGAAGGCAAAGGTATAGGAGTCGACTTTTCTGGTTGGAATGCCGAGACAGGCGCTCATATTTCGATTTTGAGTCACCGCCCTCACGCGTAACCCGAGATTCGATTTAAAGAGCGCGAAGTAAATCCCAAGCACGCAAATGATCGAGAGCGCGATGATGAATATTCGGTTATAGGGCAGGTAGACCCCGACCAACACTTGCATGCCGCCTCTGAGCGGGCCTGGCGCAACCACGGCGGTAAGATCGCCAAAGTAGACCCGGGCCGCCTGCATGAGCACCAGGCTCACTCCCCAGGTCGCCAACATCGTTTCGAGTGGACGCCCATAAAGAAACCGGATGACCGTCGCCTCCAGCAGGAATCCGGAGCCGGCGGCTGCAAGGAAGGCTACCGGCAATGCTACGGGAAAATACCAATCGAACATATCGGACGGAAACCAGGCAGTGAAAAATTGCTGCGTCACAAACGTCGCGTAAGCGCCGACCATCATCAGCTCGCCATGGGCCATATTGATGACGCCCATCAAACCGAAGACAATCGCCAAACCCAGAGACATGATCAGTAGGATTGAACTCAGGCTGATTCCGCGGAACAGTGTTTCAATGGCGTTCGACCAGGCGCCCCAGCTTTCGATACGCACGATCGCGGCGGCGGCGGCCATCGCCACCGTCTTCTGCTGTTCGGTCGCTTCTGCTACAGCGCCGGCCGCGACCAATTGTTTTAGTACCGGCACCCCGTTCTGACTGCCAAGTTCGCCGAGCTTCTCTGCTGCAGCGGCGATGATCGACGGATCGTCCGACGCAAGCTTGAGCAGCGTTACAGACTCCTCCATCGTGTAGCGCACCCACTTATTCGATTCATTTACCCTGGCGGCATCCAGCCATGGAATTACCGATGGATTACCGGATGAGCCGAGATCCGTCGCAGCCGATCGGCGAACGTCGCTGTCGGGGCTGGCAAGTTTCGCTCGATTCTTGAGGAGATCCATGAGCGGCTTGATGGCCTGCCGGATGCTGCGGCTTGCATTGGCGCGCATCTCTTCCAGGCGCGGCACCAAGCTGACGTCGCCCTGTTCGATCAACAGACGAATGGCGGCGCTGCGGACGGATTCGTCTTCGCTGGCAACCTGGCCGAGGGCTTGCTCTATAGAAGAAATCGGCGGAGCTGTGATAGCCCCCTCCGCTGCGATCGACCAGCTATGTCCGGAAAATAAAAACAGCGCCAAACTGAGTGCAGCAACCGTGCGACCTAGAGAAATCATCATGATGGTGGACTAACCTCCAAGACACACAAATATCGCAGACCTCGCGTCCCGCCAACTGCACTCCGCACCCATGCTAGCCCGCCTGTCCCCGTACTGGGAGCGGGACAGGCACTGCCGCAGACGGCAGAGCCTGTCCCCTGGCTAACATGACGGACTATTTTTGGTAAGTCCCCTGATGAGCGACCCAGTCGCAGCCCTTTTCAGGATTCGTAAACTCACTCCAGGGTTCCGGCTTCACCAACCCCGGTGAACGGGAGACCACCTTGAACTGGCCGTCTTTCAAGATTTCTCCGATCAGCACCGGCCTGTAGGTGTGGTGATTGGCGGCATCCATCATGATCTCGCCGCCCGGCGCCATGAACTTGCTGCCATAGACTGCCTTCCGGACCTTATCGACATCGGTCCCTCCGGCCTTCTCGACTGCTTGCTTCCAGATATAGACCCCGAAGTAGGCGGCTTCGATCGGATCGTCCGTGACCCGCTTGTCGCCGTCCGGCAGGTTGTTCTTCTTGCAGTAGGCCTTGAAATCTGCCACGAACTTCTTGTTCTGCGGCGTATCGACGCTTTGATAATAATTCCACGCAGCCAGGTGACCGACCAGCGCGGACGTGTCCATTCCGCGCAACTCGTCCTCCGCCACGCTGAAGGCCATGATTGGGGCATCTTCGGCCCGCAATCCCTGGTTCGCAAACTCCTTGTAGAACGGCACGTTGCTGTCGCCGTTGATCGTGCTGATCACGGCAGCCCCACCGCCGGCAGCGAATTTCTTCAGCTTACCGCAGATGGTTTGATAATCCTGATGGTGGAACGGCGTATATTCTTCCTCGATGTTGGCCGCCGGCACTTTCTTGGCCAGCAACATGGCGCGCAGGATCTTGTTGGTGGTGCGGGGATACACATAGTCCGTACCAAGCAGGTAGAACTTCTTGAATCCGCCGCCCTCTTTGCTCATCAGATAATCCACCGCCGGTACGGCCTGCTGATTCGGGGCTGCGCCGGTGTAGAAGACGTTGCGCGAACATTCTTCTCCCTCGTACTGCACGGGATAGAACAGCAAACCGTTGTTCTTCTCGAATACCGGCAACACCGATTTGCGGCTGACCGAGGTCCAACAACCAAATGTCACTGAGACCTTATCCTGTAACAAAAGCTGCTTGGCTTTCTCGGCAAAGAGATCCCAGTTCGAGGCTGGATCGACGACGACCGGCTTGATCATCCGGCCCAACACCCCGCCCTTGGCGTTGATCTCTTCGACTGCCATCATCACTGTGTCCCGCAGCGACACTTCGCTGATCGCCATGGTCCCGCTGAGCGAATGCAGGATCCCGATCTTGATCGGTTCCTTGTCTGCCGCGTAGGACAGGGCCCAGTTGCCCAAGTTACCGAGCAGAGCGGCAACCCCTACACCGGCTGCTATCTTGCCTCCCTTAACCAGAAGCTCACGCCGCGATTGGCCATCCTCACTCGCA
>CAMDRK010000159.1 GCA_945906715.1 Nitrospira lenta | reverse complement strand
ATCGACACATGCTGGGGAATGGCCGCTTCAAGAGCGGACAGAAACTGCGTCCAGGAAAAATGCCGTTTCGTGAGCAGCTGGTTCGCTAAGCTGACTTCAGCAGGCAACTGCTGCAATGACGGCCCGGAGAGATCGATGCCCTCCTGCTGGGCCTGGGCAAGGAGCTGATGATCTTGCATGCGAACCTTATCGAGGCTTGCTTGCATGTCCTGCCGGTCACGCAGGGTCATTACGGTCTGGATCACACTCCAAAGGATTGTGATCCCTATGATCCCGCTTAGCGCAACCAGCGCCAGGCGAATAGGCGCGACATACCACCGGTATCGGCTACTCAGTTCGATGTGAAAGTGCCGTACGCTCCCTGGCGTTACTAGAAAACTGTTCGCCTTGCCAGCGAGCGCACGAAGAGCTGTCCGTCCTAGCGCCATCGTCTACATCACTCCTGCCACGACAGGGAGCGTCGCCCATGACGTATTCCCCCCGTCAGGAGTCCACCCCACCCGTTCGATCGCTTTCCAGTCCAGCCGCTCAATCGAGAAGCCAAATTCCCTGTTCAACGCCTGTTCAATCGTCGGAAATGGGCTATCGCCGGCAAAGACAATCTCCGACACGTTCAGGCCAGGATGATACTCGCGGCACGCACGAAGAGACGCCGCACATTCTTCGACGATGTTGTCAGCCAAGTCTCGACCAGGATCCTCGTCGCCTGGCAGACTTTCGACGCTCAACAGCTTGGTCCGAACAAAAACCAATCGGCCTTCCTGCATGACAAAGCAGGTCAACCCACCGTCCGATACACTGATCCAGAGCAAATCATGGGCCAACCGTTTCCGGCCACCTGCCGTTTTCAGCCAGAGATTAAACAGACGAAAGCTGGTCACACCGACTTCCTGCGGAAGCAACCCGACCGATTCACAGAGGGACTCGTATTGCTTCAAGATCGTTTCTTGAATCGCCACGGCAAGGACAATATGAGAGCGCTCGTCCCCTACCCCATGAGAAGGGAAGCTCTGCCAGGCAATCTTGGCTCCGGTTAGAGGCAACAGCTGTTCCTGCCCTAGGCGCCAGCGAATCAACGCCTCTTGCTCCTCCGCCTGCGCCGGGAGTTGTTCCAGTTGCAATAACGTCGCGCGCACCGACAGATCCGGCAACAGCAACACAATTGGACGCGGAACGTCAGACAGCCATACATGCCCTGCAAATCGAATATCTCGACGTGGTCCCGCCAGCAACCGAAGGCGACTTTCAATCGCAGGCATGTCTGTGAGGTTCAGATCCATCGGGGACAGCTTGATAGCTCCGGCCGGCGCCAGCGAGACGGCACACCGGTAGCGATACCGCCCCCGCCAGGTTCGAACGGCTTCTCCCCAGGCGAGACTCTGCGCTCCAATTTTCAAACAGTGCCGTGGACGACTGGTGGTTAACCCCCACATCGCTTACCCTTCCTCGCTAAACGTCACTCGATTGATCTCGTGCAAGGTGGTGGAACCTTCCAGCACTTTTCTGAGTGCAGACTGCCGCAGCGTGATCATCCCGCCGGTCACCGCGCGATAGCGGACCTCGGACAGAGGACGTTCGGCAAGGATCATTTCTTTGATTTCATCGTTCAGATCCAAAAATTCCGTGATGCATTTTCGCCCGCGATACCCGGTCCCATGGCATTCCTGGCAGCCTTTGCCTTCATAAAATATCGCGTCCTTATAGCCTTCGAAGTCAAGGCCGGATTCTTCCGCCAGCGATTTATCGAGCTTGACCGCCGTCCGACAGGCGAGACACACCATTCGAACAAGCCGTTGCGCCAACACACAGTTCAGCGCAGCCAAAAAGTTGTAGGCATCGATTCCCATTGAGGCAAATCGCCCGATGACATCGAACACGTTGTTGGCATGCACCGTCGTCAAGACCAAGTGGCCGGTGAGCGACGATTGGATGGCGATTTGCGCGGTTTCTGCATCGCGAATCTCGCCGACCATGATCTTGTCAGGGTCATGCCGCAGGATGGATCGAAGTCCTCGCGCGAAAGTCAGGCCTTTCTTCTCATTTACGGGAATTTGTACGACTCCCGACAACTGATATTCAACCGGGTCTTCGATCGTGATCAGCTTATCTTCCTTGATATTCATTTCCGAAATCGCGGCATACAGCGTTGTCGTCTTTCCACTTCCGGTCGGACCCGTCACCAACACCATGCCGTAAGGCCGCGTGATCGCGCGCCGAAAACGCTTCAGATCTTCCACATTGAATCCGAGTCGTTCCAACCGCAATGCCGAAACGCCCGTGGTGATCGCCTCGCGGTCGAGAATACGAATGACGACCGACTCACCGAACACACTCGGAAGGATCGAGACACGGAAATCGACGGTCTTTCGTTCCAACCGCATCCGAAAGCTTCCATCTTGCGGTACCCGACG
The DNA here is from genome assembly GCA_945906715.1 of Nitrospira lenta. Classification (GTDB taxonomy): domain Bacteria; phylum Nitrospirota; class Nitrospiria; order Nitrospirales; family Nitrospiraceae; genus Palsa-1315. Next base: position 3,950 of record CAMDRK010000159.1, on the reverse strand, counting down.
CTCGGCAATGTCCAGGTCCGACATAACTTTCAGCCGTGAAACCAATGGCGCATGGAGACGGATATCGAGGGGCTCCATCGCCGGAACGAGGATCCCATCGACCCGCAACTTCACCTTGGTAGCGCGATCGGCAGCTTCAATGTGAATATCGCTGGCTCGACGCTGCATTGCGCTCAGGAGGATCGAGTCCAACAGTTTGACAGCAGGGCTTTGGTCCTCCCCCGCTTGATCGATCGTGAGGAGTTCCTCTCCCCGCTCATCTTCTTTCACCAACACGGATCGATACTCTGCCTCGAGCTCCCGAAGGGCTTGGCTGGAACCTTCACTACGCTCCAAGGCCGCCAGAATCGCACTTTTGGGGCTCACCACCAGGTCCAACGGGTACCCCAAGAGCAGTTCTAACTCATCCAGCGCCAGGAGATTCTGCGGATCGGGGATAGCGATGGTCAATCGACCTTGACGCTCTGCAATCGGTATGAAGGGGTGCCGCTGCATGAGTTTCACCGACATAGAATCATAGAACGACTGGTCGACACGGAACTCCGCTAGAAGATCGCAGGGCAAGTCAAACTGGGCCGCCAACGCACGGGCCAGCTGATCCTCAGAAAGAAGGCCGTCGCTCACCAAGGTCTGGCCGAAGGCTGCCGTCACACCGCCCAGACGGCTAAGCACTTGGTCGAGCGTCTGTATCGGCAAAATGCCCTGCCGTACGAGAATATCCGTCAGCGTTGGTCGCGCTACAGTCCGTGCCATAGATTCCTACTCACTCCTCAACGCATGAACGCAGTTGGTTTGTCTCGTCCCTCTGGTCTGTTTGGTCTATCTGGTCTGTCTCGTTCAACTGGTTTGTTTAGTTTCTCTTGTTTGTCTCGTTTATTTAGTTTGTTTGGTTTGTCTTGTTTATTTTTGGTTGAACCAGACAAACCAGATAGACCAGACCAACCAGAGAGACCAGATGAACCAGATCATTCATCGCTACACAGCCCCAGCCATTTGAAACACCGGCAAATACATGACAATGACGATCGCGCCCACTAAGACCCCCATTACCAGAAGGAGTACCGGTTCAATCCACGTCGTCAATTGCGTGAGCCGGAGATCCAGATCTCCTTCATAGAACTCAGCCACGTCATGCAGCATTGTGGGCAACGATCCGGTTTCCTCCCCGACCGACAACATTTCGACCGCCAATTTCGGGAAGACTTTCGGGCGATCCAGTGCGGCGGCCAGGGTCGTCCCTTCGCGAATTTCCGCGACCGCACCCGCGACTCCAACCGATACATACCGATTGGAGATGGCGCCCCGTGCAATGGACAACGCGTCCACAAGCGGGGTACCCCCGGCAAGAATCGTCGCGAGGGTGCGCGTGAGCTGAACCGTATAATGCTTTACGAAAATCGGTCCCAAAACAGGCACGCTCAATGACAGCCGATCCACAGCGAGCCGCCCAGCCGGCGTCACATAGTACGCACGGCCTGCGAGCCCCAACGCAGCAAGCCCCACGAGGCCAGGCACAGCGTACGCTTGCCCCCCCGTCACCAAGTCAAGCAACAATTGCGTGGCAACCGGCAAGGATTTCGACGTCTCCGCATAGACCGACACGAACGTCGGCACGACGTAACTCAACAGGAACCCAACGACGGAAACCCCGACAAGCACGAGAAAACCTGGATACGCAAGCGCCTTCGAAACCTTCTGACGCAACCCAATCATCAATTTTAAATAGGCAATGAACCGCTGCAACACCTCGGCCATATTCCCCGATTGTTCTCCAGCTTTGATCGTCGCAACATATAATTCTGAAAAATGGATCGGATGTTTTGCCAGTGCTTCCGACGCCGACGCCCCGCCACGAATATCTTGCCGAACCGTCCGCAAGGCTTCTTGAAACCCTGAATGGCTGGCTCGCTCAATCAAGAGATCCCACACCCGCAACACAGGAAGACCGGCTTTCACGAGGGCAAGCAGCTCTTGATTGAATACCAAGAATTCCTGGAGCGGGAGTTTTCTAAACGTGTGCCACCCGAGACCCAAACCGGTTGTGGCTGCGCCCCGTCGCTGTAACCGAAAGACAAGGAGGCCTTGGCCTTCCAGTTTGGCTCGAACGAGGTGCTCTTCCTCTCCCTCAATCTGCCCATCGAGGGTTGAGCCATCAGGACGGGCTACTCTGTAGGCAAATACAGGCATGATACGGTGTGTTCGAATGTCGGGCCAAGAACAGCACTACAGGGTTACGGTGTCTGCGCGCCCTTGTCCGCACCGACCTCGGACATAGGACGGTCATCTGATAACCATAGGGCCTGGCCAATGATAATTCTGTTGTCGGTCAATTGATTGAGCGCTCGCAAATGTTCCACCGTGACGCGATATTTCTGCGCAATACTCCAGAGCGTATCACCGGGCTTTATGGAAACGTATTTCGTTGGAGCCATCGGCTGCTCAACCCCTAACGAAGGCTCACTGTGTGCTGGCACCGACATCACAGCGGGGGAGGTCGGCGCCACCTGAGACATCGCTGGAAGTTCTGAGGACTGATTTCGTTGTGCGGAAACCTGCATGGCCCTCTGGCCCTTACGTGCCGTGCCGCTGGACGGCAGTGCGGCCGCCTCCTGCCCGTCATGAGCAGAGCCCGACTTCCCCGCTCTTGAGAGCTGCTTCTGGAGCTGCTTCATCTGGCTCTGTAACTGAAGACTGCTTCGGGACACACGCGCCCGCTCCGTCCGAGCTGCGGCCAGTTCTTCCCGTTGCAGCTCGATCACTTGCCGCGCTTCGACGACCCGTCGCTCTGCTTCTCTGACTCGGCCTTCAAGCTGCGCTCGAGCGACCTGAGCTTCTGCTAATTCCCTGCGCCGCGCCTCAAGGTCAGCGCGCAACTCAGCGACGGTCCGTTGCGCATCACGCACGGACGCTTTTAACGTATCTGAGGTCAGCTCAAGATCGACCACCTCCGGCTCACGCATCGGCTCGAGTTCGCCACATCCTGCGAACAAAGCCGAGGCGAAGCCGACAGCACAGAGGAAACCGACTCGCACTATCGGATAATAGGCGCGTGTTGCTTCAATCGAAGTCTGAAGCAATGTGCGATGACGGTGGTGCATGAACATCCTTACCAACGATTATACGGAGTGCCGTTCGTCCCCACAAACTCGGCTCCTGAAAAGATGTCGACCACACCCCCCTCGACAGGATCAGAAATCTCTTGCCAGGTGGTCGTCGCACCGGTGAATGGATCCTTCGGGATTCCTCGCAGATACCCGGCGCCCACCAATGCCGATAGAGACGGAGGATACTTTCCCTGGTCTGCCTTGTGCTGATCCAGCACATCGCGAAATGTCGAGAGATCCTGACGCAAGGCAGCCTCTTTGGCCTTCACAACTGACGATTGGTACGAGGGCACCGCCAGGGTGGCAAGAATGCCGATGATCGATACGACGATCATCAGCTCAAGCAGAGTGAAGCCATGTGTGCCCCGTACTCCACACTTACCAATCTCGATACTTCGTGCCATCTAGTGCTATGTCCTGACTCTGAGTCATCACGTCGTACACGTCATCCCCACACCAGCTCGATGCGTTCGACGCATCTTTATAACATCGGAATAACCAGTCCGCTTTGCCGGTTAAGGGATCGAGGGGAAGATTTCTCAGATAGCGCTTCGTCGTCGTGCCCTTGACCGTCGCTTCTTCACCTGTGAGCTTGATTCCCAACAGCTTATCCAGCGATTTCGGATAGCCATACACACTCGTCACGTCTTTGCACGTGAGCTTATTCTTCACACACGCCGGCCCCAATAACACGTCGCCATCGCGGTTCCACTCCAGCTTAAAGGTGTCGACGGCAGCCCGCATGATCCTTAAATGCTGCCGCAGTTCTATTTCATGAGTCCGTTTCGCCGACAGGCGGCTGAGCGGCATGGCAATAGAGGCGAGTACCATGACAATTGTCAGCGT
>CAMDRK010000158.1 GCA_945906715.1 Nitrospira lenta | reverse complement strand
CACCTGCCGTGTCGCTGGTCTTGCTGGCGACTTCGCGCACGAGCTGGGCGCCCATGTTCTCGTACGGGTTCTTGAGTTCGACTTCCTTGGCGACGGTCACGCCGTCCTTGGTGATCGTCGGAGCGCCGAACTTCTTGTCGAGGATCGCGTTGCGGCCCTTCGGACCGAGTGTTGCCTTCACGGCGTCGGCGAGCTGGTTCACCCCTCTGAGGATGGACGCGCGCGCTGCGTCACCGTACATAAGTTGCTTTGCCATAGTGGTTCCCCCTTATATGCGTCGTATTGTGTGTAGGTGCGATAATTAGCTGGTGAAGGTGCCGAGGATGTCTTCTTCTTTCAGGATCAAGCATTCCTCGTCTTCGATCCGGAGCTTGCTGCCTGAATACTTGTCGAATAGAACCTGGTCGCCGGCTTTCACATGCTCAACTTTCTTGCCGACAGCTTGGACGATGCCCCGTTGCGGCTTCTCTTTTGCGCTGTCCGGCACGTAAATCCCGCCGGAGGTCCGATCCAGTTCCTCGGTGTAGGTGACGAATACCCGGTCACCCAGAGGCTGAAACCCCTTGGCTAAGTCCTTCTTCTCTGTCTTCTCCTTGGCTGCAGAGCTCATAACGATACCCTCCTCGTGAAGTTAACCCAGTGAATAGTGACGATGTAGAACAGGTTCGAACTCGATGGCCTAACAGTGGTACTCCCGAACGAGCAGAAGTCCTGATCCCTGGACACGGAAGTGGAGATAGCCTCGTGTTTGACCAAGTCAAGGGGGGGCAACAACGAAATTCTTCCACGTACTCTCCGGCACAGAGGCAGGGGGATCATAACCTATTGAGAAATTGATATGCCAGGATTTATTTTTGCAGGATGTTGAAAAAGTCCGCCAGCGTAAGAAGACCGTTCTTTGGTTTATTTGGTTTGTCTCGTTTGTTTGGTTAAACGAACTTATCAGATGAAGCAAATCAACCAGATAAACGAAACAAACCGATCAACCCGACGAGCCGCGCTCGACGAAGACGGCCTTTTTGAGCATCCTGCTGACTGACGATGGAATTTTTCAGCGAACTCTTGGTGTGGATTGGCAACGTCATATCCGCAAGTGGTCGAAATCTTTGATGTCTTTCTTGATGTAGTCGCGCAAGCGTTTGATGATGCGGGCTTCGAGTTGCCTGGTTCGTTCTTTGGTCACGGAGTATTTCGCGCCAAGGTCGTCCAGGGTCAAAGGCGTTTCTGAAAGAATCCGGTTCCGGAGGATGTCTTCGTCCCGTTCGTCCAACGTCTTGACGAATTCGGCGAGCTTGGTACGGAAGATTGTCTGCAATTGGGTTTGGGCCAATTGCTCATCTGCCGGAACCTGTGGGGAGGGGAGGACATCCAGCAGGCTGCCTTCCTGGTCCTCACCGATCGGCTGGTCCAGCGAGAGTTCCCAGTTGCCCAGCCGCTGACCCATCTCGATGACGTCTCGTTCCCGCACGTTCAAGCGGTCGGCGAGCAGCTTCGTGTCCGGAGCGAACCCTTCCCGTTCGAGCTTGGCCTTTTCTTTTTTGAGGTTGTAGAACAGTTTTCGCTGATCTTGGGTGGTTCCAATTTTGACGAGACGGTAATTGTTCAGCAAATAACGAAGGATATAGGCCCGCGACCACCAGGCCGCATAGGCATAAAAGCGCACGTTCTTCGACGGGTCGAACTTTTTGATGGCATGCATCAACCCGACATTGCCTTCTTGAATGAGGTCCATGTGGTCGGCGCCGGTGTGGAGATATTCGGCGGCAATCGAGATGGACACGCGCAGGTTGGCCATGATGAGCTTCACGGCAGCATCGCGGTTGCCTTGGACTTTATATTCATGGAACAGGCGCAGTTCTTCTTCTTTGGAGAGATAGGGATGGAGACGGACCTCGGCCAAATATTGCTGGAGCGCCGTGACCGGCACCACGGCCGTGGAGTCGGTGGCAGGGTGATCTTGCGAGGCTGAGTGCTGAGTTATTGATGGAGGCGGACCGATCTCGGCGATCTCCTCCTCGGATGGGCCCAAGACCTCCGGTTCGATCGGTTCTTCGTCGAGATCCTTCTTGCGCGGACTCATAGCGATCGAGATTATCATAAGAGCATGTAGCCTGCATTACCCATTGAACGTTTCTGCTACAATCGCGAGCGTTCTGGCGAGAGGCGAATAACTACTCAGGTAGATAGGCTAAAATCGGTAGGCTGAAGGGATTCAGGCTGAAGGCTGAAGGTTTTGGAACTTCGATCTCCGACCATAGGCCTGCCCCCCTTCAGCCTGAACACCTGGGTAGTTACGGAAGACCGACGTGATGATTCTGACAATACTAAGAAGCGGGCATTGGCCGTCCTTGGCTGGAGCCTGGTTGCATTTGACTGTCAGCTTCATGGTCTGGCTGCTGATCGGCGCCATGAGCATTGCGCTCGCCCAGGACTTACAGCTGAGCGATCAGGAAGTGGCGTGGCTGGTGGCATTGCCTCTGCTCGGTGGAGCAGGGCTCAGAATGCTGGCGGGCTGGAGCGCCGACTGGGTAGGTGCGAGGCCCACCGCGCTGGTGATTCTTCTTGCAGAATTGGCGGCCTTGCTGTGGGGATGGCTCGGCGTGTCCGGATATCACGATGCGTTGGTCTTTGCGCTGCTCCTTGGCGTCGCCGGTGCGAGTTTCGCCGTGTCGCTGCCGATTGCCGGGCGAGCCTATCCGCTGGCTGCGCATGGGTTCGTGTTGGGCCTGGCTGCATCAGCAAACGTGGGTACCGTGCTGATCCTGTTTCTTGCGCCGCGTTGGGCTGCTGTGATGGATTGGCATCAGGTCTGTGCCGTGATGGCCGGCATCGTCGGCGTCACGCTGGTCCTGTTCGCCCTTCTCGTTCCGCAAGAACAGCCGAGGTTGGCGCCCCATCGCGCCGAGTGGTGGCACAATGCGGCGGAATTTATCCGTCGCCGCTCTGCCTATTGGCTCTGTTTCTTGTATGCCGTCACATTCGGCGGGTTTGTCGGATTCTGCAGTCTGTTGCCGCTGCTATTGCACGACCTCTATCAGTTGGATGCGGTCATGGCCGGGACCGTTGCCGCATTATGCGGACTCTTCGGCAGCCTGATTCGTCCTGTGGGGGGCTACGTTGCGGATCGGCAGGGCGGCCTCCGCAGCCTCTATTATGTGTTGCCGGTCATCGTCGGTTCGGTTGTGGCAGTGACGAGTCCTTCGCTTTCTATGGCCGTGGCCATGATGGTGATCGCGACCGGTGCGATGGGGTTCGGGAATGGTGTGGTGTTCCAACTGGTTGCCGAACGGTTCCCGAAAGATATCGGCCTTGCATCGGGTGTCGTGGGCGCGGCCGGCGGTTTCGGGGGATTTCTCCTGCCCATCGGTGCTGTCACCATGAAGGGGTTCACCGGGAGCTACGACCTGGGTCTCTGGCTCTTCGCAGGGGTTGGGGTCTGTGCCTGGGGAACGGTGATCGTTGCGTTGCGGACTCGGGCCGCTTCTATGGTAGGGCCCTCCTCCTGAATGAATGCCCCGCTGACAGTCGGGTCGAAAAAAAACAATGTTATATGGTCGATGGTAAATGATAAATTGGTCTTTCGTCGAACGTTAACCATTGAACATTCACCATAGTATTGAAATTATGGCCACGCCTTTTCACAGCATCGAAGACGCCATCCGGGATATCAAGGGCGGGAAGTTCATCATCCTTGTCGATGACGAAGACCGTGAGAATGAAGGCGATCTCGTCATGGCCGCCCAGCATGTCACGCCTTCGGCGGTCAACTTCATGGCCCGGCATGCCCGCGGGTTGATCTGTCTCGCTCTGACGCCTCAACGAGTTGAAGAACTCCATCTCCCGCAGCAGGCGGTGGAGAATACTGCCACCTTCGGCACGGCCTTCACTGTGTCGATCGATGCGCGAAAAGACATTACCACCGGTATCTCTGCGGCGGACCGGGCCACGACGATTCATGTGGCGATCGATCCGAAGTCCAAGCCCGGCGACCTGGCGCGGCCCGGACATATTTTCCCTTTGAAGGCGCAGCAGGGTGGCGTCTTGAAACGTGCGGGGCAGACAGAAGGGTCTGTCGATCTGGCGCGGTTAGCCGGGCTGACGCCCGCCGGTGTGATTTGCGAAATCATGAACGAGGACGGCACCATGGCGCGGGTGCCGGAGCTGACGAAGTTTGCCAAAGCGCACAAGCTGACGATGGTGACGATCAAGGCGCTCATCGAATACCGTATGCAGCGCGAGCCCTTTGTGCGGCGGATGGCCAGTGCGCGGCTGCCCACGATGTTCGGCGACTTCGAAGCGGTGGCGTTTGAAAACGAATTAGATGGCATCACGCACATCGCCCTGGTGAAAGGACGTGTCGAAGGGGGCGATCCCACGTTGGTGCGGGTGCATTCGGGCTGTTTGACTGCCGATGCCCTAGGATCGTTGCGGTGCGACTGTCGCGACCAGCTCCATAAGGCGATGGAAGTGATTCAGAAGGAAGGGCGCGGGGTCCTGCTCTACTTGAATCAAGAAGGGCGCGGCATCGGCCTGCTCAATAAGATCCGGGCTTATGGGTTGCAAGATGAGGGGAGCGATACGGTCGAAGCGAATTTGAAACTGGGATTCAAGGCAGACCTGCGCGATTACGGGGTAGGGGCGCAGATCCTTGTGAATCTCGGGCTGCACCAGATCAGGCTCATCACGAACAATCCGCGCAAGATCGTCGGCATCGAGGGGTATGGATTGAAGGTGGTGGAGCGTGTGTCGATCGAAATTCAGCCACGCGCGGCGAACGTGAAGTATCTGCGAACGAAAAAAAATAAGATGGGGCACATTCTGAAGAAAGTGTGAGACGGATGGTTGGGGGAGTCCCTGTGCTCGCAGAACGCGCACGATGAAGCGGTGCTCGTTCGATGCGCGCAGTGGGGACTCCCCCAACCATCCGTCTGAGTGTCGATGTGCCAGGGGGAGAGGAAGAAGTAAAGAAGGATGAAACTCCGAAAAGGTTCACAGGATGCGACGGGGTTGCGGTTTGGGATTGTCGTTGCGCGGTTCAATAAGTTTGTCACGAGCAAGCTGCTGAGTGCCTGCGTTGAGGGGCTGACGAAACATGGGGTTAAGGCCGACGACATTGAAGCGGTGCGGGTGCCGGGGGCGTTCGAGATGCCCTTGGTGGCGCGGACGATGGCACGGACGACGCGGTTCGACGCGGTGATTTGTCTTGGGGCGGTCATTCGCGGCGACACGCCGCATTTCGATTACATTAGCGCAGAGGTGAGCCGTGGCATCGGGCAGGCGGCGCTGGATGCTGATGTGCCGATCATCTTCGGCGTGCTGACGACGCATACGATCGCGCAGGCGATCGAGCGTTCTGATCCGGCCAAGTTCAATCGTGGTGGGGAGGCGGCCAAATCCGCGATTGAAATGGCAACGGTAATGAAAACGTTGCGGGGAGAGGCTAACAAGTTGTCAAGTCACAAGCTGACAAGTGGGAGTCACACAGCTGACAGGCTGACATGTTCCAAGCCGACAAGTCAGAATGGCGGAGCGAAAGTGAGGAGAAAGCGATGATGCTTCCTTGTCAGCTTGTACTCTTGTCGGCCTGTCAGCTGGTTTGCCTGTCAGCGAGTAATTCCCTGTCAGCCCTTAACCATGGGTAGCCGCCATCATGCCAGGGAGCGCGCGCTTCAGATTCTCTTTCAGTACGATATTCACGGCAGACCGGGGCTATGGTTGGATCGGTTCTGGACAGAGAACGAGGCGACAGACGAAGTGAAGGATTTTGCCGAACGGCTCGTGGCCGGGGTGTTGGACAAGAAGAAAGAGTTGGATACCCTCATCGGGAAATACGCCACCAATTGGAAAGTCAGCCGCATGCCGATTGTGGACCGCAATATTTTGCGGGCCGGCGTTTATGAATTGCTGTGGATGGATGATGTGCCGGCCAAGGTGACGGTCAACGAGGCGATAGAGTTAGCGAAAAGTTTCGGCGACGACGAGGCCTCGAAGTTCGTCAACGGCATTCTGGATCAAGTCTTGACGAAGGAGTCCCGCTTGGAAGCCAAGCGTCAAGATGCGTTAGGGGTAAGGGGTAAGGGGTAAGGGGAGGACGACAGAGCACATGCATTCTCAGCACTCAGAACTCAGCACTACAAATGATTGACAGATATACCCGTCCCAAGATGAAAGCCATCTGGGAATTGAAACGCAAGTACGAGATCTGGCTCGCGGTCGAGTTGGCCGCCTGCGCGGCGTTTGAACGGGCTGGACAGGTTCCTCGCGGCACTTCGGCTCGTATTGGGAAGAAAGCCAGGATCGATGTGAAGCGCATCGCCAGAATCGAGAAGGTGACGAAACACGATGTGATCGCCTTCCTCGAATCGCTGGTGGATTCGGTTGGGCCAGAGCACCGGTTCCTCCATATGGGGCT
>CAMDRK010000157.1 GCA_945906715.1 Nitrospira lenta | reverse complement strand
CTGGAACGCCACGCTTTCAAGGGCACACCGCGAATGCCTCGACCTACGGAACGGTCGGCAACAATGCCGCAGGCACCGGCTGCTTGGACTGATAAATAGCCATGGCCTCAGGCATCCACCTTTTCAGCTGATCGATGCGGGTCTCGTGGCTTGGATGCGTAGACATAAACTCTGACGGTGCACCGCCACTGGACGTCTGGCCCATTCGTTCCCACAGGGCTACAGCCTCGCGTGGGTCATAGCCGGCATCCGCCGCGAGCAGAATCCCAATGTAGTCCGCCTCCGATTCATGCTTTCGACTGAAGGGCAGCAACACTCCCACCTTCGCACCGACACCAAGCGCCGCCATCGTCGCTTGCCCCAACATCCCGCCCCTGCCAGACGCCCCAGCTGCTGCGCCAACGATCTGAAGTCCGGCATTCGTCAGCTGGCCCTGGCTCATCCGTTCGGCACCGTGTCGGGCCAAGGCATGGACAACTTCATGCCCCATAACGGCAGCCAGCCCTGCTTCCGTCTTGGCCATGGGAAAGATGCCGGTATACACCGCCATCTTGCCCCCGGGCAGCGCAAAAGCATTCGGCGTCTTGTCGTCTTTGATGACCGTCACTTCCCACTGAAACTGATTCGCCATCTCGGCATACTTCGAACGCTTGGCCGCTTCGACGATACGAGCCGCCACACGCTTGACCGGTTCGACCTCGCGCGGATCTTGCGACGGACGCATCTTGGGGTCACTCTTGACCTGATCATAGGCTTGCGCGCCCATTTGCATTTCTTGCGAAACGGAGGTCATGAGTAACTGCGACCGTCCTGTATAAGGATTGGTTTCACACCCCGCCAGCGTGGCGAGCGCCACACTCATCACCATCACGAATACCCGCCGTGACCGTCGTTTCACTGTACGCATCGAACGGCACCCTCCTCCTGCTCGATTCGATTCTGTCGACTCCGACGAAATTGACCGCTCCAGATCGGTCTGTTAGATTACTGTTCCGCTCTGAGATTTTCCACTAGGGCCGTCGCCTGTGACCGACAAAACGCCGCACACCTCCATCGAACGCATCGGCATTGATGAGTCCGGCAAGGGAGACTATTTTGGCCCCCTGGTCATCGCCGCCGTTTTTGTCGATGCCATTACCCAAGGCGACCTCACCCTCATGAACGTTCGTGACAGCAAAAAAATATCAGACGGTCGTATACTCGAGATGGCGCCAGACATCCGGATGCTGTGCCCCCACAGCATTATCGCAATCGGGCCACAACGATACAATGAACTGTATGCGAAGATCAGAAATTTGAATCGCCTGCTGGCATGGGGACATGCCAAGGCCCTGGAGACTTTGCTCGAAAAGGTTTCATGCGGGCGCGCGATCGCAGATCAGTTCGGCGACGAGCGTTTGATCTTGAATGCCTTACAGGAGAAGGGGCGCACGATCGTATTGGAACAGAGGCCTAAGGCTGAATCCGATCTGGCCGTGGCCGCCGCTTCCATCCTAGCCCGCGCAGAATTCCTCCTCCGGTTGAAACGCCTCTCGGATGAGATCGGCACGACGTTGCCCAAAGGCGCGTCACCCGCCGTTGAACTTGCCGGACGTATGATCGTGAAAAAGCATGGAGAGGAGCGGCTGGGGTTGATCGCCAAACTGCACTTCAAAACAACTCAAGCTGTGCTAGGAACGATAGACTAAACTGATTCGCCAATCTCAAGGACCGACGTCTTGTCGAGCTCGGGACCTGGCATAGGTTGGACAGGAATTTGCCCGTCCCAGTAGAGCATCCGGCGGCAATAGGGGCAGGTGTGGAGATCTTCCGCACGTTTGACTTCTGAAATCAATTGCGGAGGAAGCTGCAGACGGCATCCGGAACAGATTCCCTCTTTGATTTCAGCGAGCGCATGATCCTTGCGCGACGCCTTAATCGAGTTGTAGCGAGCGAGCAGCCCCTTCTCCACATGAGCCGAGCGGGCTCGCTGCTGTGCTTCAAGATCGGCCAATTCCGTTGAAAGCCTGTGCTCCAGCTCATCGAGCGCCTGCTTTTCCTGCGTAAAGGCCTTTTCGATAGTACTGAGCTTCTCTTGTGCATCCTTGGCCGTCAGCTGCTGTTGTTCGATCTTCTCCATGCAGAGCAAGATCTTCTCCTCAATGTCCCCTTTCTTCTTGTTGGCGACCTCGATCTCGAAGAGATGGGCTTGATATTCCTTGTTGGACTTCAAGTCGGACAGCCGCGACTTCATTTTTTCAGTGTGCGCTTCATGCGCTTCAAGATCCTGTTCATGCGACCGCCGCTCCTTGATGAGAGTCTCCACCGAAACATTGGTCTGTTGATGTAGCTGCTGAGCCTCTCGAAGCGGGGCATCAACCGCTTGAAGCCGCTCTGGGATTTTTCGGCGTTGGTCCTTGATCTCCGCGATGCGGAGATCCAACTTCTGCAGTTCGATAAGGGGGGAAAGATTCTGGTTCAACGCACTCCTATAGCTGTGGTTCAGAACAACGATTCGGATCGATGCGCTCCGCAGCTGCGCTGGTGGGCCCACGAGGACTTGAACCTAGGACCAGCTGATTATGAGTCAGCCGCTCTAACCACCTGAGCTATGGGCCCGATCAGGCGGAGGACTCTTTCGCGCCTGAGCTACAGACACGAACAGAGGATTCTAGGCTCCCCGAGAAGCGGAGTCAAATCCCGGAGCGCAGCCCATATCGGATCACATACTTTCCACGAAGCTACGCAGTTTCTTGCTCCTGCTCGGATGACGCAGCTTGCGCAGAGCCTTGGCTTCGATCTGCCGGATACGTTCGCGGGTCACCTCAAAATCTTGGCCGACCTCTTCGAGGGTATGGTCGGTGGCTTCGCCGATGCCAAACCGCTTCCGCAACACTTTTTCTTCCCGCGGCGTGAGCGTTTCCAATGCGCTGTTGATCTGGCGCTGGAGATCGTACCGGATCGCCGCTTCCAGAGGAGACACCGCCTTTTTATCTTCAATAAAGTCGCCCAAATGGCTGTCTTCTTCTTCGCCGATTGGGGTCTCGAGAGAAATCGGCTCGCGTGCAATTTTTAAAATTTTCCGCACCTTGTCGAGCGGCAGATCCATACGCTCGGCAATTTCCTCCGGCGTCGGTTCGCGTCCGAGTTTCTGAACCAGATGGCGGGAGGTTCGAATCAGCTTGTTGATCGTCTCGATCATATGCACGGGAATACGGATTGTCCGGGCTTGATCGGCAATCGCACGGGTAATCGCCTGGCGGATCCACCAGGTGGCATAGGTACTGAACTTGTAGCCGCGCTTGTATTCGAATTTGTCCACGGCCTTCATCAGGCCGATATTACCTTCCTGGATCAAGTCGAGGAACTGGAGACCACGGTTCGTGTACTTCTTGGCGATACTGACAACGAGACGAAGATTCGCCTCGACCAGCTCAGCCTTCCCACGCTTGACCTTATCCTCCGCCACATCCAGATGCTTGACCGCATCTTTAATCTCTTCCGCGGATACGAGGGCCTCTTCGGTCTCGAGTTGTCGAATTCGCCCTTTCGCGGCCTGGTAGACTTTTTTTATCTCGGTGAGGGCGTCCTCCGAGCAGCTCGTTTTGCGTTTGACTGCAAGGAAGTCTTTCCGATCGCGACAAAGCTTCTTGAGAGCCTCGGCACCGGCCTCACCGCTGATCCCAAGCCGCCGCTGGCAACTGACGATCTCCCGCTCCGATGTCCGGATTTGAATTGCCAGCTCGCGCACACGCTGCACCATCCGATCTTTCAGCACACCATGAAGATTGACGGACTCCATCTTCTCCACGACCTGATCGCGAATCGTATCGATCTGCTTCTTAATCTTCTTCTGCTTCGCGGGATCGCTGTTAGCATGCCGAGCCACTTCATAGAGGCTCTTGAGCGAGGTCGAGATTTTCCGGACGGAGTTCAGCCCTTCGAGCGTCTTGACCCGAAGCTCTTCATAATCCCGCTGAATTTGTTCTTCCTCAAACTCCTCTTCAGTCTCGATGATCGGGACAATTTCACGCACATCGATGGTCCCGTTCTTGAGCTGATCGTACAGTGCGAGGACAAACTCGATCGTCATCGGCATCCCATAGATGACCGAAGCGATGTCCCTCTTGCCCTCTTCAATGCGTTTCGCGATCTCGATTTCTCCCTCACGGCTCAACAGCGCCACACTTCCCATCTCTTTAAGATAGAGTCGAACCGGGTCATCGGTCCGGCTGAGTGCGCCGGGAGTGAGATCGATCTCCTTCTCCTCTTTCTCTTCCTTCTCATTCTCTTCCACCGCGCCGGCTTCAACCTCGGCGTCCTCGGCATCCTCACTGGCCTCTTCAGTGTCCTGGGCTTTCCTGATCCGTTCCCCCTCGGGCGCATCGACAATCTCGATGTCCATTTCGCCGAACATCGTCATGATGCTGCCGAACTGCTCGGAGGACACGACTTCCGCGGGCAACGTGCTGTTCAGCTCGTCGTACGTCAAAAAGCCCTTCTCTTTCCCCATCGAAATCAGCTTCTTTACTTCGCCGAGCAACTCTGGTTTCGCCATGACTACTCCTTCACTAAGGACAACATCCCGGTAGAGGGCCGCCCCGACTTTTGCATTCGCAGTTCATTCACTTGCGTGTTCAACTTCCGCGCATCCTCTGCACGGCCTTCCCGTTCGGCGGCTTTGAGCTGCGTGATCAGACTACGAAACATAGCCTCGGCTCGTTTCCGATCCAACGTCTCTAAGCAGCCCGCGACGTGGGCCTTCACATCGTCAAAATGGTCTTCCCGCATGGACAGCTCAGTCGCTAGCGACCCGCAATCCGGATGATCCACGACCGCATCCAACAACGACCTGAGCCCGACTCGGCCGTCTCGATCGAGATGGTTGAGCGCCGACTCTACGAGGGACCGGCAAGCCGGAACGGAGAAGGCCTCGGGCCTCAGCCGTTGCACATCGGCGGGAGTCAGATGCCCATGCAGCAGCAAATACACCAGATCTCGCTCTTCGCTCACACCCTTGAACGTCACCGATATGGGGGTAGCCGATTGAGCGGGCGCCGGTCGACGTCCCTCCGACTGTACCAACGCCGGATACCGTTCGATCAACCGTTGCTGGTTGACCCCCAGTCGTTCGGCAACCACGCGAATGCGTTCTTCTCGTTCGATCGGATGCTCGCTCTTTTGAAGAATCCGCAGCACATCATCCGCACTACGGATACGTCCTTCGATCGTACTGGACTCCGCCGTGCTCAAACTATGCTCAAGGGCAAAGTCCAAGAGGCTCGGAGCCTGCTCTTCTAAACGGGCAAAGGCCTCCGGCCCTTCCTTCCGCACATAGGTATCGGGATCGTCTCCACCCGGCAAGGTGACGACTTTCACGCCGAGCCCGCTGTTCACAAACAAATCGAGCCCTCTCAACGCAGCACGAACCCCGGCCTGATCCGGATCGAATAACAGCACGACCTTCGTAGCGAACCGTCTCAATACCTGAATATGCTCTGCCGTCAGGGCCGTCCCAAGCGTTGCGACCGTGTGGGTCAGCCCGGCTTGGTGCAGCGCGACCGCGTCAAAATACCCTTCCACCACGATCACGGTCTTCAGCCGAGCCACCGCTTCACGTGCAAGATCCAACGCGTAGAGCGTCTGCCCCTTCTTGAATAAGGGAGTATCCGGAGAGTTCAGGTACTTTGGCGTCCCCTCGCCGAGGATTCGCCCGCCAAAGCCGACAACCCTCTTACGCAAGTCTGTGATGGGAAACATCACACGGCCGCGAAAACGATCATAGGATCCTGACGCATGCTCGCGCGCCACCGTCAGCCCGGCTATCGCTAACTCAGCAGCGGTGAAGCCTTGCTTCATCAAGGCTTTGCTCAATCCATCCCACTCGTTCGAAACAAACCCAACTGCAAACCGCTCCAGCGTCGCATCGGTCATGCCTCGCCCTGCCAGATACGTGCGCGCTTCTTCTCCAAGCTTGGGATCATTGAGATTCTGCCTGAACCACCCCACCACCGCCTGATTCAAGGACTCGACCCGAGCGGTCTGCGCGGCGAGAGGGCCGGACTGACCCGCAGATTCCTGTATTTCGATTCCCACTTTTCGGCCAAGATCGCGCACCACTTCCGGGAAACTTGTCCCGGTAATGCGAGTCAAAAATGTAAATACGTTGCCGCCGGCTCCGCAACCGAAACAATGAAAAATTTGTTTGGAAGAATTGACGGTGAACGAAGGGGATTTTTCCTGATGAAACGGACATAACCCCTTGAGATTCTGACCGGCTCTGGTCAGGCTCACGTGATGTCCGACCACCTCGGCAATATCGACCCGATCCTTGACTTGGTTGATCACATCTTCGGAAATCAGACCTCGGCCCACGGGAGTCGCGGCTCCTATTTCCCCACCAGGCATCGGCGAGAAAGATAAATGTAAGTGGTCGTAAAATAGACCGGT
>CAMDRK010000156.1 GCA_945906715.1 Nitrospira lenta | reverse complement strand
GCGCTGACAGTCAGCGATCGATTGACCATCCCGATCCAGGTGAATGGAAAGTTGCGGGCTAAACTCGACGTGGGCGCCGATGCCACTCGCGAGCAGGTCGAAGGTTTGGCTCTTGCGCAGATTGCGGAGTGGTTGCAGGGCAAAGAGCCTAAAAAAGTGATCTATGTGGAGAAGAAGCTCATCAACTTTGTCATCTAAGGACGTGCTGAGTGCTGAGTGCTGAGACCAAAAATGGAGCGATTCGGATCGAGAGAGTGCGGTCTCTTTCTATTCTCAGCACTCAGATCTCAGCACTGTGCCTGTCCCTTGTACTTCTGGTCGCCTGCGGCTATCAGTTTCGTGTGGAGGGTGCCGGGCCTACGATCGGGGGGGCAGAGGTGACCTCCTCTCCTACGTCACCGCCCCCGCGGCTGGTTATCCAGGCCTTAGAGAATAAGAGCTTTGAACCCAACTTGGAGACCCGATATACCAACTATCTGCGCCATGAGTTTTCGTCAGGCAGCGGGGCGCAGATCGTGTCAGAAACTGAGGCAGCCGATCTTGTGCTGTCCGGGCAAATTCTCTCAGTGATGCTTCCGTCGCTCAGTTTCAGCCAGACCACCACGCTTGAAAGCCGCGCGGAAGTTGTGGTGATCGTTAAGGTGGAAGAAACCAGGACGCAACGTCTCGTGTGGGCGCAAACGGCGAAGGGCGCCTCGGAGTTTTTTGTAACGCCTGACCTGCAATTTAACCGTGTCCTGCAAAACCGGGCCTTGGAACAAGCCGGCCGGTTTATCGCTGAGGACTTGGCTTCTCGCTTTCTGCTCCAGTTAGAATCGGGGCAGCTGGCAAAGCCGACTGAGCGCTCAGCGCCTGACAGCGCGGGCACCACCGTCAAATAAATCGGAATCCACTATGGCCTCAGCTATTTCACATGCCCAACTCACTGCGCAGCTTGCGCAAGGAACGGTCGCGCCGCTGTACCTGGTAGTCGGTGAGGAAGATTTGCTGCGCGATATGGCTCTGGGTGCACTGAAGTCCGCGTTATTGGGAGAGGGTGAGAGCGACTTCAATTGCGATCTGTTCTATGGAGACGACGTGAGCGGTGCAGAGATTGTCACCTGTGCTTCTGAAGTAGCCGTATTCGCGGCTCGGCGAGTAGTAGTCGTAAAAGTGGCCGATAAACTTCCAGCCCGGGAGTGCGACGCCATCCTTCCCTATCTGAAGGGGCCGAATGACTCCACGTCCGTGATCTTCGTCGCACCAAAGCTGGATGGGCGGCTCAAGTTCACCCAGGCGCTGGCGAAGGTTGCCGTGACGGTCGATTGTTCCCCCCTCAGAGAGGCGCAGTGGCTTCCTTGGCTGAAGCAGGATGCCGAGCGGATCGGAGTTCGGCTCAATGAGGAGGCAATCGAGTTACTGAAAGAGGTGTGTGGCGGCTCGCTCTATTCGGTCAGACGTGAGCTTGAAAAGCTGGCTGCGTATGTCTCGCCCGGCCAGGTTGTGACTGTTGGCGATGTGGCGACGCTGCGCGGCACGGAGCCTGGCGCTTCGGTGTTCGATTTGACCTTGGCGATCGGCGGAAAAGACCGCGGGCGGGTGTTGGCGATCTTGGCCAGAAATCTGGAAGCGGGAGAGGCTCCACTGAGAATTCTCGGCTCGCTGGCCTGGCAATATCGAAGACTGTGGAAGGTCAAGGAAGTAGCCCGGCAAGGAGGCCGTGAGGGGGAGGCTGCTCGGACTTTGCGTATGGATCCCTATAAGGTGCGGGCGTTTCTCGATCAGTTTTCTGACCCACACTTGCATGAAGCGCTTCGATTGTTTTTGGATGCCGATGCCAAGCTGAAGGGTGGAAGCGGTGGGCGCCCCGCGCGAATTCTTGAAGACCTGTTGTTGCGGTTATGCAATCGGGCAGAGGTCAACGCGCCTCCTCCTTCATCGGGCCGTGGCGTTGCGGCGCCGCAAGCGATGAAGGGGAGAACCATCTCGAATGTGCGAACGATTACGAGCGGGAAGCAGACAAGGAGTTGACGTGGACCGTGAGGCGGCCAATGCGGCGCGAGGCCGTATTCGGCTTCATCACACCTTTTGTCACGGCTTTACCGAGCGCCGACGTGGCTAGGCGGAGGGAGACTTTTGCTTCCTCGACCTTCTTTTCGGCCACGGCCGCTTGGACTTTCTTGACGAGGCTCTTGAGGGCGCCCAGCGTCGCACGGTTACGGTCGCGATGCTTAACAGCTTGGCGGGCTCGGCGAATGGTCGATTTATGTACAACCGGCATAGTAGACTCCTCTTGAAAAAGAGCGTACTTGTACCATAGGGCTCGACGAAGCGTCAAGGTGAGCCATTCTTCAAAGGAACAGGCCGATGCCAACTATCATTGCTCGTGACCGTTTAATCCTCGCCCTCGATGTCCCTTCACGCGATGAAGCTGAGCGGCTTCTCGATCGGGTGCAGGATAAAATTGTATTCGTAAAGGTCGGACTTGAACTGTTCACGGCTGCCGGACCGGAGATGGTTCAGCACCTGATCGCGCGAGGGAAGCGGGTGTTTCTGGACCTCAAGTTTCTCGATATCGAAGAGACTGTTCGTCGAGCCACTGCGCGGGTTGCGTCGATGGGCGTAGAATTCTTGACGATCCATGCAAACCGCAAGGCGCTGGACGCAGCGGTCCAAGGCCGTGGAACATCCACACTGAAATTGTTGGCTGTGACGGTGCTGACCAATTTCGACAGCCATGATCTCCGCGATATGGGCATTCAGCGAAGTGTCCAGGACCTAGTCACCGCACGCGCCCTGTTAGCATCCGAGGTGGGCTGTGATGGGGTGGTGGCGTCGGGCGAAGAGCCGGCGATCCTCCGTCCCAAGGTCGGTCCACGATTTCTGATCGTCACGCCCGGTGTGCGTCCCGCCGGCGAAGGTGTCGATGATCATGCCAGGGCGACCACGCCCACCCAGGCAATTTCGGCGGGAGCTGATTACTTGGTGGTCGGCCGACCCATCAGAGATGCTTCGGATCCCGCCGCCGCCGCCGCCGCAATCCTCTCAGAAATGCAGGCAGCCTTTGATGCGCGGGGGTGATGAAAGTCAGTGGTCACTGGTCAACAGTCAATTGTGCGTCTAATGACAAATGACTCTTGACCAAGGACTGCTCTCCGATGCGGTTGCGGCAGCGATTCCTACTTTGTTATGATCGCTCCTCTTCAGTCACTCCTGCATGGTGGGTGTAGCTCAGCTGGTTAGAGCGCCGGATTGTGGATCCGGAGGTCGCGGGTTCGAAACCCGTCACTCACCCCATACCTTCTTCTCGTAACTACCGGATAGTTTGGCATATTGACTGAAGCCGGAAGAGCAATCGGTTTGCGTGGTTGCGCTGGGGTTGCGGATTCGGCCTCACACGACGGCTGGACCGGAGGGGTATCGAGCCGGTCCACCGCCTGTTTGTTTCCGCCTGGGATCAGATGTCCGTAACAATCCACCGTGATCTGAATTGACGAGTGGCCCAGCTGGTCCTTCACATACACGGGGCTTTCCCCCTGCTGAAGGAGCAGGCTGGCGTAGGAATGTCTAAGGTCGTGGAACCGAACTTTTCGAAGATTGGCCTTGGTCAGGAGCCCGTAAAAAATCCGGTCACGGAGGTTGTTTGGATGCAGGAGCCCACCGTTCTCGTTGCAGAATACCCAGGGCGGTACGTCGGTTCCGCTGGCCCCAGCGTCAATTTGGCGCTCAAGTTTCAGGTCTTTGAGCACCTGTGTTAGCTCCAGGGACATATCCACGCGGCGGCTCTCGCCGCTCTTGGGGGTCGTGAGCTTCCAATGCGTAAAGTTGCGTGAGATCTGAATGCACCGTCCATTAAAGTCGAGGTCGTCCCATTGGAGCGCGAGCAGCTCGCCCATACGAAGTCCCGTCCTGGCAGCGCAGAGGAAAATCGGGTAGTACCGTGGGGCTTTGGTCTTGGCCGTATCGAGCAGCGTGGCAATTTCTTCACGGGTGAGCGGATTGATCCCGCGCCTCTTACTGATCTTGGGGAGAAATTTCCCAGGCTTGAGCGCCGAGTTCACGGCCAGAAGGCCATCCTCTACGGCCTGACTCAGGAGGCTGCTCAGGCACCGGATCGTGTTCTGAACTGTTTTCGGGGATTGTCCTTTTTCCAGCCCGGCCATTGCCAGGGCCTTCACCTTCTCGCGAGTCACGGCGTGTAGAGCCAGCTTCCCGATCATCGGCTTGATATTGCGGGTCAATGTCTGCTGATACGCCTCGTGCGTGCTGGGCTTTCTGGTGTGCTGGATGCGTTGGAGAAAGGTTTCTGAGTAACTGTCAAACGTCACGCCGGTCTTGTGGCTGTCAAAGGCAGCCTGCCCAAGAACGAGGCGCGCTTGAATCTGCTGCGCCACCTGCTTGGCCGCCTTCTTTCCGGATTCTCCCACTCCAACCCGCTTCGCCTTGCGGATCCCCTGGTGATTAATAAAGACCCACCAGGCTCTCTTCCAGTATCGAACGTTGACAGCCACTAGGGTTTCCTCTTCGATTCAGCCGGCGGATCTTTGACCAACTCACTAACAGAAACGCCGAGCGCGGACGCCAATCGCATTAAGGTGCTCAGTGAGGGATCGGCTTTCCCGGTCTCGACATTGGAAAGAAAGGTATAGCTCATTCCCCCCGCCTTCTTGGCGAGCATTTTGAGCGTGAGCTTCTGCCGATGCCGAATCGCCCTGAGTCTCATTTACTTTTAAGAGTAAACATAGAGAGTCCATGATGTCAAGCCCTGGATTGAGCGGAAAAGAGATCGCTCAGCACGTCTTCAATGATCCGATTCACCTTCTGTGGCTGCTGGCAGACCCGATAGGCTTCTATCCATAGATCAAAGTCTTCCTTCTTGACGAGGAGCTTGCCTTCCACACGGTGATGCGGCAGTGGATGCGTCCGATCAACGAGACGAGCACGAAGCCAGCGTACCGAACAGGAGGAATAAACTGCAATCATCTTCAGATCGAAATAGTTGGGTTCGATCAGGCGCCCGTTCCGCGAGGAGCAGGCAGCGTTAGTCTTTTCATCCAGCTTCAAGGTGTCATGCTCCGGCTCTTGTCGAAAATGCGAGTCACGTCGTTACGGGTTCCTTTTCGGTCTTGATCACTTGTTTGGTATTCACTGCAGCCCACCTGTCCAGGAGGGTGACAAACGCCCACACAATTTCATCTCCGCCGACGTCGGATTCGGACTGGACTCCCAGCGGGTGCGAGATGACGCTGCAGAGCAGCGGCCAGGCCTTCCAGGGTACCGTCCCGTAGGGCCCCTCCCGTTTCAGGCCTGTCCCCCGCGAGAGCGCCATCCCGCCTGCTTCTTCGACGCCCCACCCCTGAGTTGTGAAGGGTGGGGCTAGACATCGTGTTGAAGAAGGAGGCGGACATGGCCATTCACGGTTCCCAGGGCATTCTGAACGGGCAACGGCAGCCGAAGCCGAGGAATGAATACGCTGTGCCTCGATACCGGGTCACGCTGGTGCGCGACAACCGGGCCATGCCGCCCTCATCACCGCTGAACACCTCGGTTGCCGCGGCAACCGTCCTCAGACCGCTCTTTGCGGAACTGGACCGCGAACAATTCCTGGTCTGCGGGCTAGATGCCAAGCATGCCATCATAGGGGTCAATCTCGTCTCGATCGGCTCCCTGACCTTGGCCATCGTGCATCCACGCGAGGTGTTCAAACCGCTGATCCTGATGAACGCTGCCGCCTGGATTTGTGCGCACAATCACCCGTCCGGCGATTCCACCCCCAGCCAAGAGGATCGTGTGCTCACCAGCCGACTCCGGCAGGGGGCCGACCTACTCGGCATCAGCCTGCTGGACCATCTCATCCTCACCGACAATAACTGCTATAGCTTCGCTGATCAGGGCTGGCCCGATGCGTGAGCGCTTAGGCTCGCATGAGCCGGGGCACTCAGATCACGGCGCCCTTTCACATGTCGATCACTTGAGGCACCGACCACGACACACGGCGAATTGCACGTAGAGATGCGGATGATTGGCCCGCAGTTCCACATATTCTTCGAGGATGGTCTTGAGCACGTCCTCGGGCGACAAGGCATTCTCTTCACCCACCTCCGTCAGTACGCCAAACTCCGCTTCCGTCAGCAACAGGTTCAAAGGCATGCATGGTGACGCATTCATCTCATGACCTCCATCGAACACACATAATGGACTGCACGATACACCGCACGCACAAGGCGATGGCTCATCCTCATCCCTCACGCCTTACTTACTCGCCGGTGGAATCGAGACCGCCCCGGTGGGTGCATAGCCCGTGACATCGATGAACCGTTGCCCTTTGTACTCCCGCAGATTCACCGTGAGGTGACAGGGCTTCATCTTGTTGGCTTCCATCAACTTGTAGAGGTGCTCGTGCTCATCCGACACACTCGCCTCCAAACTGGTCGTATCGTCGTCAAAGTAGAGCATCGCGGTCCGA
>CAMDRK010000155.1 GCA_945906715.1 Nitrospira lenta | reverse complement strand
CGGCTCGCGTTGTTTGAGGGCGTTGAACTGGCTGTGCTGCAACAACAGATTACGCTCTGGAACTCCGGCGAAGAAGTAAAGACGGGTCTGCTGGATGTGGAGCCTGGGTCCGCGGTGTTGATCGACGAAGTGCAAACTGTGTTCCGATCGAGAGACAAGACGGACCCTCAGCTCTTGCGGTGGCTCGAAACGCATCGGCATCGGGGCATCGACCTGGTGCTGATGTGTCAACAGTATGGGCAAGTCACCCTTGGAGTGAATCGGTTGGTAGAAGCGACCACGAAGTTTCGCCGGCTAGATCGGTTTGGCTTGAAGAATCGGTATCAAGCCTCCGTGAGGGGCAACCCTGAGGAGCTGGAAGTGATTCGGATGTTTTCGGGCAAGTACGAGCCGAAGCTCTACGCCTACTATTCCAGCTATTCGTCGGCCACGGTGCGCGAAACCGCGCGCGGAGGCTCCATGTTGAAGAGTCCAACGTTGATCGTCGGAGGGCTCGGGTTGTTCGTGGCGGTCGCGTGGGTGGCGTTTGGGGGCTGGCTCTCCGGTGCCAAGCCTGCACCAGCAGCCTTAGCATCGACGCTCCCGACGCCGCCTCCGCTTCCTGCGTTCCACGGGTCTCAGCCGGTAGCACCTGTGCCGGTCGCGGTGCCTTCTGCGGTGCGGCCGATACACATTCAAGGCGGCATGACGACGATCCGGGGTGGCAAGGTGGAATGGCTCTGGGTGTCGGATGACGGACATCTCATGACGGAGGACGAAATCGCGGGAGAGTCAGGCGGCACGGTCTCCTCGCGCCTGGTGCGCGGCGTGCGGGTGCTCTCTGGTACGGGAGTGCTCTATGGCGGCACGCGATCGGAGCAAGCATTTGCGTCGAGCCTGGCGCCTTCGTCGTCTGCGGAGAGTCCGAACATCGACAGGACGGTGAGCCTGGCACCGGCTGATCCTCCCCCTGCGGCGGTGACCGGAGGGACGGATCTTTTGGCGAGTCCGCCGGGGTTGCTTGCGTCACCGCCTGGCTTGTTGGCGACTCCGCCAGGGCTGTAGAGGGGTGCAGGATGGATCAAGCAGCCGTCGATGCGCTGGTGTACTGGGCGGGTGCGTTTTTCCTGGGAGGCTTTGCGGTCGGTGTGATCGTGAAGTTGTTGCTCGGGAGAATGGAGTGAAGGGGGGTGAGGAACGATGTGGAAGAAAATAAGTGTGGCCGTGCTGGGGCTCGCGCTGATGGCTCAAGAGGCCATGGCGCAGGTGTTCCCCGTGGATGCCGCGACGACCACGACGATCACCAGCGTCAAGGGTGACATCGTGGCGTGGGGCGTGGTGTTCATTGGGGTGGCGCTGACGATTTTCGCGTACAAGCGCGTGAAGTCGTTGGTGCGGTAATCGGGTAGATGGGGCGGTAGCCTGTGCACGGGCTGCCGTCTTGTCGTGTGGGAGGGATGGTCGATGGTATTGGCGACAGTGGCGACAGACCTGCATCAATTAGGGACGGCGCTTGCGGCGGATGTGATCGGATGGGGCGCGGCGGTGCTGGGGCTCGCGCTGACGGCGTCCGCGGTCATCTGGGTGCTCCGGTTGATCCGGGCCTGACAGCCCGCTGAGCGAGACGGATCGCTCCGAGTGTCGAGGGACATCATGTACAGGGCCACCCCTGGTCGGCGAAGCTATAGTACTCCTTGTCGGTGAGGATGAGATGGTCCAGCAAGCTGATGCCGAGGAGGTCGGCGCCTTGCCGGAGTCGGCTGGTGAGCACGCGATCTTCTTGGCTGGGTGTGGGATCGGCGGAGGGGTGATTGTGCGCACAAATCCATCCGGCCGCGTTCATCAGGATCAGCGGTTTGAACACCTCGCGCGGATGCACGATGGCCAACGTCAGGGAGCCGATTGAGACGAGATTGACCCCGATGATGCAGTTCTTCGCATCCAGTCCGCAGACCAGGAATTGCTCGCGGTCTAGGTGCGCAAACAAGGGCCGGAGCAGATCCGCCGCGCCGACCGAGGTCAGCAGCGGCAAAGATGGCGCCGTGGCTCGACTGTCCCGCACCAGCGTGACGCGATATCGGGGTACCGCATAGGGGTGGCTCGGCTTCGACTGCCGTTTCCCATTCAGCATGCCCTGTGAACCGTGAATGGCCATGTCCGCCTCCTTCTTCATCAAGATGTTTAGCCCCACCCTTCACAGCACAGGGGTGGGGCGTCGAAGAAGCAGGCGGGATGGCGCGCTCGCGGGGGACAGGCCTGAAGGCATCCGAAGGGCCTGGCCGCTGCTCTTCAGCGCCAGCTCGCACCCACTGGGAGTGCAGTCCGAATCCGACGCCGGCGGCCACGCGGGCGCATTGTGGGGGAATGGGGGTGTCGTCAGACTCCCCCGGCTCGTGTCGATGAAATGGTATTGAAGGTAACGGATGTTCTTTTATTCCCGGGAGGACCATGAGCAAGCTTTTGACAATCGATGAGGCATCGGAGTATCTAGGCATATCCAAATTGACCCTGTATGGGTGGGTCTCTGCGCGGAAACTCGGTTTCATCAAGGTCGGACGGTTAGTGAAATTCAAGCAAGAACACCTCGACAGGTGGATTGATCAACACACCGTCAAGGCGCGGCCAGCAGCGCAAGAGCGCGTAGATGCTTCCTTAGAGCACAGATAGCGGCGTTATAGCTTCAGGTAGCTCGTACAGGTTAGTAAGGAGAGAAACATGGGACTGACCAAACGATCTGACAGTTACTATGTGGAATTTCGCGTCATGGAAAGCCAAGACGGGAAATCTCTCGTCTTAGCGAGCGGGGTGCCGGGAGCCAGAAAGAAACGCTGGAAGGTCGGTTGTCTGAACAAAATGGCCGCATGTGATTTGGAGTCGGCCATCAGGATGCGTCTCCTTCTCGGTCAGGAACCTAGTGAACGGGCAAAACCGATCCTCTTTAAGGAGTGGGCAAAGACGTACCTTGAGTTAGAAGAAGTGAAGTCTCTCCGCTCCTTCGTTGGGCGATCACACAGTGTCGAGGGGCACTTGGTTCCTTTTTTTGGCGGGAAGATACTCTCAGAGATCAGACCGCAGGACGTGGAAGCCTTCAGGGGACAGCGGAAGAAGAAGGGGGGCAATCCAGCCAGTGTGCAGACGGTCAATCATGATCACATTGCCCTGAAGCATTGTCTGAATGTGGCGATCCGGAGAGGTCTGCTTCAGAGCAACCCGGCATCAAAAGTTCCGTTGCCGAATCCGGAGAACGAACGCGATAGGGTATTGAGCGATGAAGAATGGAGCAAGTTGTATCAGGCAGCGAAGCCGCATCTGCGTCCCGTCCTACTCACGGCGTACCAATTAGGGCAGCGGTTCAGTGAGATTGTCGGCTTGACATGGGATCGGGTTGATATAAAGCGAGGCTTCATAACTTTGCGGTCTCTCGATACGAAGACCAAGACTGCTCGACAGGTGCCAATGACCCCGGATGTTAAAGTGACACTTCAACGCCTTGCCAAGGTTCGGACCCTTCTGACGGCGACGACCGAAGCTGTCTCCCGACATGTCTTCACCTATGAGGGGAAACCTCTCCAGCGTGTGAGCCGATCTTTTAAAACTGCTCTGAGGGATGCTGGCATCTCAGACTTTCGATTCCACGACCTCCGCCACTGTGCCTCCACAAATTTACGAAGGGCAGGGGTGGACACAGCAACCGCCATGAAGATCGTTGGGCATAAGTCAGAGAAGATGTGGAAGCGATACAATGCGATTGAGGAGCGGGACTTGACGCAAGCGGCTCAAAAGGTTCACAAATACCTCCAAGAGAACACGCTGGGAACACTAGCCGAGAACATCGCTACTTACTCTGCAAATAAGTACAGGTAAGTGATTGAAAAAGTTGAGGGCGCCCGTAGCTCAGTCGGATAGAGCATCAGCCTTCTAAGCTGAGGGTCGCTGGTTCGATTCCAGCCGGGCGCACCAATTGTTCAATCGGTTCCGCCATCCCCCCGCTCAAGCCCGCGCCCCCGATGCGTCAGCCCCTTGTCGCCCTCCTGCTTAACCTGCAGGAGGAGGCGCCGCACGTGGCGATCCGCCAACCCCACCAGCGTGCCCGCCTTCACCTGGGTGATGCGCTGCTCCATCACCTAACGGATCACATGCAAGCGCTTCAGTTCCTTCATGCTCATCATAACGCTGTCCTCTCCGACCATCCGGCCCTCCTTGTGAAAGCCGGCAGTCTATCCGCGAAGAGGACATTTCTACGTTGGCCAAAGCGGACATTCTCATGTTGGGATTACAGTATCAGTTTGATACCGGCGTTACGCGGCAAGATGTTTGGGGAGCTTGGGCGAGGGGCGTGTCTGTGGTGTGGGAGCGGTGTGACGGGAGAGCTTCTGTTTCTCAAACCGTCTGGAGCAGGCGATACATCGAAGTGGGAGGTGTTCCTGTTGATCGGTGGGCACAAGGAGTCCGCCACAATGCGGTCGGGGGCAATACATGGCCATCGTCTTTCTGTGGAGGTGAATGATGCGGAGGTGGTGTGACTCGTCGACGTTGTGGTCGAGCGGGTCCTGATGGGATGTCGTTGTAGCGAGGACTCAGTGGAGTGGTTTTGGAGGTCCGAACCATGTGTCTTCGTGGTGGGAGTCTCTGAGAGACAGGGAGAAGAGTTCGAAGGGGTGGGGATCGGGAACCGCCCATGCTGTGGAGAGGAGCGGTCAGAGGTTATTCGGCCGATTCAGACTACCGCGAAATGTTCTGGGAGTTCAGGGTCTCTTGCAGCCACCAGGACGTTCGGGTGTCTCTGGGTTGTTCAAAGTAGGATTCTTGAGAGGCTTCCGCTTGGGGCTGTTCGTTGCTACAGCTCTCGAGTGATCGAGTGCCTGCCTCGCACGCGACGCGATCATAGGCGAGGAATGGATCGGACCACGGGTCGTACCATGCGGGAACACCGGCTCCCAACAGAAGAGCATAGAGGGCAGGGCCTAACACCATAGGGAACCTCCTCGACGGGTGTGGATAGGCTGCGTGTAGTATACGCAAAGAAGGGGGGAGATGCTAGGCGATGCGCGGTCTTCAGGGTGCGCCAAGGGCTGACAGATATGGTGAAGGATGAGGGGTGGCCATTTGGGAGCGAGCGGGGCGTTGGCTTTGTAATCCCATTCCGACAGCAGTTCAGGGGCCAGGGCGTGTCCACCCATTGCAGCGTTTCGGGTGTCGGCAACATCCGTTACCCGAGTCGACCTGGTTTCAGTTGGTGGACCCACCGGTCAACCTTGGTTTGGACGAGACGTTTGTCTGGCTCTTGGATCTGGGGGTCCATGGTGCGAATGAGAGTGTTGGCGTCGAGGAAGTAATGACGTTGGGCTAGCAGGGCCCAGAAGTAGGCTTCCGGGATGTTTTTCTTTTGACCGGCTCGACCTTCATAGTAGATAGAGGCGAGTTCGTATTGGGCATAGGGGAAATCTTGATCGGCGGCTTTCCGATACCAGGAGAGGGCTTCGACGAAATCTTGTTTGAAGAGGAGGCCGACCTCGTAATTGGAGCCCATGAGGAGTTGGGCGTCCGGCAAATTGAGGCGTGCGGATTGCTCCAGCCATCCGAGGGGAACATGGATTGTGTCGCTTTGGACGTAGGCGAGACAAAAGGCGGCGATGGCATCGCGCTTTTCGGCACGTGAGAGCCAGATCTCGATCAGTTGACTGCGACTCGATGCGCGTTCGCCTTCGGCTTTGCATCGAATCATGGCGGGCAGATCGATCGTTTGGGCTTCGGCGTGTGCGGTCCAGAGCAGGCTAGACAGGAGAATAAGGAGCAGTCTGTGAGGGCGCATAATAAATCCTTCCTCTTGGCCGCACCTCGATGAAAGAGGAGTGGGCCTGAGTGTATGATCCTATTCTGTATTACAGGATAGCGCATTTCGCTGAATAGTCGGGGGGTCAGTTGGAGTTCGTTCGCTGAGTGGGGGGCTGCTTTCGTGGGTGGAACCAGGTCACTTCTCTTCCACGGTCAAGCAACATCTGGGCTGTATCCGGATGCTGTGTAACTGGCTCGTCACCGGACAGGTGATGCCGACGCTTCCGGCGCATTCCGTCCGGGGAGGGGGCCGCGTCATTCGGTGACGAAGGGCGTTACGACGGGGCTGTCTTCTGAGGAAGCCCGCGCTACTCACTGGGATGGAGTGTCAGTATTTCCTGGCTTTTTTGAGCGCGGCCTCGATTGTCGCGAGTGGCAGCAGCAGAGATAGCGGCGCGTCCAGCAGCGGCACAGCGCCATAGCTGGCATACCATCCTGCCACCTGTTCATTCTTGGCGTCGATGACAAGCACCACGCCGCCAACCTCCGCCGAGGCCAAGAGGCAGCGTCTGCCCGCCGCGAGCAGAAGTTGTCCGCCCATTCCCTGCCCTTGCAGTCTGCGATCCACAGCCAGGCGCGCCAAGCGGAAGCCCGGCACGTCATGGCGTGCCAGCCCGCGCCGTATGATCTCCGGCGTCCGGGCATAGTCAACCGAGGCGGGGCTCAGACTATAGAAGC
>CAMDRK010000154.1 GCA_945906715.1 Nitrospira lenta | reverse complement strand
GGGATGACCAATGCCTACAACCTTGTAGACGGGTTGGACGGATTGGCTTCGGGGCTCGGCGCGATCGCAGCGGGAACTTGTATGGTCTTGTTCACGATGCGAGGCGATTACCAAGATGCTGCGATGCTGGCGATCCTGGTGGGGGCCCTCGTTGGGTTCCTGCCCTACAACTTCAACCCTGCGCGAATTTATCTCGGAGATGCCGGCAGCCAGTTGATTGGGTACTTCCTCGCCGTGACCGCCATCAAGGGAACGGAACAGGAAGTGACGGCCTTGGCCGTGGTGATTCCTCTGCTGATTTTCGGTCTGCCGATTCTGGACACGATGATTTCCATGATTCGGCGTTTTTCTCAGGGTCTCCAGGGAAATGAGTCGATCAGTCTACTGGGACGGTATCGCTTGGCTGCCAGGCTCATGTTTGTCGGAGACCACGGACATATCCATCACCGCCTGATTGCTTTGGGACTGTCGCATCGCCATGCGGTGCTCGCGCTCTATGCCGCGGGGACAGTCCTGTCGGGTCTGGCCATGCTCTCTGTGATCGCGAAGTACCGCAACGCCGGCTTGATTCTGGCGACAGTCGGCTTTGCCACCGCCATCGGGATCGGGAAACTCGGCTACGCCGATACCCAGACCCTCCGGATCGGATGGGCGCTCCGGTGGTTCAGCGAAATGAAGTTCGACCGGAAGTTCTTCTTCGGGTACCTCGACCTGCTCCTAATCACCTGCGCATACTGGGCGGCATACGTCCTGGTCTATGGATCTCTTTCGACGGAGGCCTTCCAAGAGGCGGGGCAATGGCATTTGAATATGTTCCCCATCGTCATGGCGGTGCAGTTCGCATTCTTCTACCTATTCGGCCTGCATCGTGGCGTATGGCAAGCCGTCGGGGTGGGAGATTTGATGCGGGTCGGTCTCGCCGTCTGCACTGGAGGGGTATTGTCCTACGCCATCGTCCTCGTGAACGAACCGCTGGATGGAACCGTGAGCCTTTTTGTCGTGGATGCGTTGGTTCTCGGCTGGCTGATGGGCGGAGTCCGGAGCGTCTACCGTGTGGTCAGGCATTTTCAACACAAGATTCATCGTGACGCGCGCGGAGCCCTCATCTATGGGGCCGGCCTCGGCGGACAGCTCGTGCTCCGTGAATTGCGTCAGAATACGCTTCTGGGATTCCGTCCCGATGGGTTTATCGATGACGATAGTTCGTTAAAAGGCCGCATCATCGACAGTGTGTCAGTGCTGGGGTCTAGCGAGGATTTGAACGGAATTCTGGACAGGCTCCCGGTTGAAGCTCTCATTGTCTCATCGAACAAAATTAACGGGTACGCGTTGCAGCACGCTGTACAGATTTGCAAGCGGAGAGAAATCGACGTCATCGAGTCCGACTTTCACCTACGCCCCTTGATACTCGATCGGATGCAACGAGTCGACAGAGCAGAAGCGGCAGTATCGAGTCTTCCGCTGCCTGATCGATCGACGGCAGTGCGCCGCCTCAGGAGTTCAGCCTCTGCAGCGCGCAAAACTTCCGGATAACACTGGTCTATCTGGTCCATCTAGTCTGTCTGGTCTGTCTGGTCTGTCTCGTCTGTCTCGTCTGTCTGGTCTATCTGGTCTATTCGGTCTATTCGGTTAGTCTAATGCAACTAAACAAACGAGATAGACCGAACAGACCAGACAGACGTGAGACGAGAATTCTTCGAGTCAGCAGCATCGCTGCCATGGTCATGGCGGCGCTGTTGTTTGCCGGACTCGCTCAGGCGTCCGTCAACCTCCCCCTGCAACACTGGGCCTATTCAGCCATTGAGCGATTGACGGCGCTGGGAATTATCGACGATGCCATGGTCGTCACCAAGCCCTACAGCCGCAAAGAAGCGGCCAAATACGTGGCGCAGGCGATTGAACGGATCAGAGCCGATGAGATCAAGGTCGATGGGCGAGAAGCCATTGCCGAGCCGCTTCTTGCACAGCTGATGGCTGAGTTTCGCCCTGAATTGATTATGCAGGGAGTGATCGAAGGAAGTGAAAAAGAGCGAACGGGATCCATCCGCTACGGCGCTCGAGTGCAGTCCGAAGTCGATGCCTCCTTTGTGGGAGGGGGACAGACCGTCCGGTTCCGCGAGAACCGCGGGGGAGAATATTATGCGAACGGCGTGCAGAATCAGACGGACGTGCGTGGGTGGCTTGAGGTGGGAGACTGGGCAGCGGTGGTCGTTCAGCCCAAATTCATCAGTAGTCGGAACCTGCTCAGTGAGGGGCCTACGGTCGGCCCCCTTACCTCGCTCAACGATCGCAATGCCTACTTGCGGGAAGCGAGCCTGAAGCTCAGTTTTCGAAACATTGCCTTGGAAGTAGGGCGAGGCACGCAGTGGTGGGGCCCGGGCTATCACGGATCTTTATTGTTGACCAATCATGCGTTTCCTCTCGACATGATCAAGCTGGGAAGCGACGAAGCTTTTTACCTGCCTTGGGTGTTCCGAGACTTGGGAAAGTGGAAAGTGAATTCCTTTCTAGCCCAGTTAGAAGAGGACCGGGACTTTTCTCATGCTAAGATCTTCGGCTTGCGCATCAACTATCTGCCGACCTCCTGGCTGGAGATCGGTCTGACTCGACTGACCCAGTTCGGCGGTCAGGGACGGGGCCAATCCTTTCCCCGCACAGTTGTCGACTGCTACAAAAATCCTCCCAACCAAACGGCCACGCAAGACTGTAACGAACAATCGATGATCGATTTCCGGGCGCGAATTCCTCGTATTCCCTATCTGGTTCCTTTCCCTGCAGGGATGCAGATCTATGGTGAGCTCGGATCAGAAGACAAATGGAGCAAAATCCCCATTCCCAGCCGGGCGGCTTTTCTCGCCGGCATCTATATCCCGCAGCTCTTCAAAGGCGATACCCAGGATTTCCGGATCGAGTATGCAGACACTGACTATACACGCCGCAAAATAGGCACTACTGGTATGGGCGTCTGGTACAACAACAGCCAGTTTACCAGCGGCATGCGACAGAATGGATTTCCGCTCGGACATGCGATGGGCACCGACGCGATCGACATTTATATTCGCACCACACGATATCTGACGGATAAACTTCAAGTAGCCTACAGTTTCAACCATCAAGAGCGCGCGCGCGGGCTTCCGGTCCACGAACGAAAACAGGAAAGTTCCGTCGATTTGACCTATTGGGTGTCAACCCGGATGCAAGTGAGTCTTGGGTATACGCGCCAGAGTTTGAAGAACCCAGGACAAATCTCCGACCTCACTCCCTATACCGAACAGTTTGCCTCGGGAGTGACAGCCACCAACCACTTGCTTTGGACAGCAGTTGACATGGAGTTCTAGGCTGGTCTGTCTGGTCTGTTCGGTCTGTCTGGTCTGTCTAGTTATTTGGTCTATCTGATTCAACAAAATAAACGAGACAGACCGAACAGACCAGACAGACGAGACAGACCAGATAGACGCGCAGAAAATCGCGTTCTGCTTGACGCATTTTAGATCATGGAATAGGTTTACTTCTCAGGTGGATAGGCTGAAGGCTTTTAGGGGTTAAGTTTCTTCCTTCAGCCTTCAGCCTGAACCCCTGTGGTAGTTACTATCAAAGACACAGTCAGGAGAACGGCATGAAGTCGATGACATCGTGGCGATTGACGCAGATCGTGGCATGGATGCTGATCTGTGCGACCCTAGCTCCGCCGACAGTACTCGCACAGACGATGATGAGGCCGGCGCCAGGAGCTACTCCTGTGCCGTTCGGACAATCGCCTACCGGTCAGTCCGGGTCGTCGCCGATGCAGCAAGTCAACGCAGCTCAGGAGGGGCTTCGCCCGATCCTGCCTTTACAGGCTCCCTGTCCTGCACAGCCACAATCAGGAGGGTTGGCCATAGATCCCTCCATGGCTCCTACGATCGGCGCTGGCTCGTCAACCGGTTTGACAATCTCCAAGAGCTCCGGCCTGCTCAGCCCACTCGTTCAAGGTCAACAAGACGAGAGTCAAGGTAACATCGGTGCGGTAAGGTCAAACCAGGTCGAGGCAATAGGACAACTGTCCATCGAGGACTCGTTCTCTCGATCCTTTCTCCTCCAAAGCACGACCAATCAGTTGAAACAGTTCGGATACAATTTTTTCGATGTAAGCTTTTCCGGGTTTCCACAAGTCATGGATACGCCGATCGGCCCGGAGTACGTGCTGGGGCCTGAGGATTCGTTGGCCGTTCATATTTGGAATGTGCCGGATCCGAGCTTCAATCAGAGTCATGTCAGCACGGTCGAACGAGATGGGACGATATTCATCCCTCAACTCGGCTCCATCCCTGTGGCAGGAGTCACCTTTTCCAAGGTCAACCAGATTCTCCATGGCAAGCTGAGCAGCTTGCTGAAACGATTCGATCTTCACGTGTCGATGGGAAGGCTCAGAAGCATCAAGGTGTTTGTCGTGGGAGAAGTGGTACGTCCCGGCGCCTACGAACTGAGCGCCCTGGCAACGGCATCCCACGCGCTCTATGCCGCCTGTGGCCCGGCGAAGTCCGGTTCGCTCCGTCATATTCAAGTCATGAGAGGTAATAAGCTCGCGGCCGACCTGGACTTCTATCAATTTCTCCTACGGGGAGACCGCAGCCAGGACATTTCCCTGCAGTCAGGCGATACGATATTTGTCACACCGATCGGTCCGGTTGCGGCAATCGGGGGACCGGTCAGACGGCAAGCGATCTATGAATTGAAAGATCGCACGACCCTGCCGGAGTTGCTTGAATTGGCCGGAGGGCTGGCCCCGTCGGCTGATCGGCGTCGCTGCCAGATTTTCCGCGTCGAGGCAGGGCAGAAACGGGTCATTATTGACATCAATCTCGAAGCGAACTCCAATGGAACGTCTCAAGAGTTATCCACCGCACATTCCCAGTCGATCATCGATGGAGATTTTGTTCGCATCGCCTCCGTTCCCCTTCAAATCGACAATGCTGTGACACTCACCGGGGCGGTTCGTACAGCAGGGGTCTACGATCTCAGGCCCGGCATGAAGCTGCTGGATCTTCTTGATGACCAGCTGCTTACGGATTCGTATTTGGAGAAGGCTGAATTGGTGAGGACCGACCCCCTGACATATGAGACAGCGGTCTATCCCTTTAACATCACAGAGTTGATGCGCGGGAAGGAAGGGAACGTCGAATTGCGCCGATTGGACAAGGTCGTCGTCGCGAGTCAGGTGCGCAAGGCGCGTCTTGTTCATCTGACCGGGGAAATCAAACGAGCAGGAATCTATACGCTGGATACAGGAGAACGGTTGTCGTCCGTCTTGAAACGGGCGGGAGGGTTCACGGCGTTGGCGTTTCCTCGCGGTTTGCAGCTCGTTCGGGAATCGGTTAAGCATCGCCAGCAAGCCGAGACCGAAAAATTTGTTACACTGCAAAAACATCGGTTAACCGTCGAAGCCGCTGCGATCAGCGCCGGGACCGTTGCGGTAGCAGGAGCGGCAGGGATGGCTCAGGGGGCTTCGGATGCGCAGGCGCTCCAGCTTCAAATGGCGGCGCTGGATCAACTCGTCTCACGAGTTCAGCACGGGCGTGTGGTCTTGGACGTCGAATCGATCGAGACGCTTGAAAATAGTCCGGATGACGTCCTGCTGGAAGAATCAGACCAAATTATGATTCCTACCCAGCCCAAGACGGTGACGATTATCGGAGCAGTGCGAAACTCGACGAGCATCCTGCACCGCAATGATTATGATATCGAGGATTATATCCGTGCCGCCGGCGGCATGATTGACACGGCGAGTGAACACGGAACCTACGTCGTACGAGCGAATGGGTTGGCCGACGCGGATTACGTAAAAATCAAGGCCATCAACGTCGGCGATACGATCATCGTTCCCGAAAAGATTGAGCCGAAGACGAAACCCTTGCAGCTATGGACGTCGATCGCCTCCATCGTTTCCGGTCTCGGGGTCTTCGGCGCCTCCCTGGCCATTATTTCAAGAAGGTAGGTCCGCCTCTGCTTCACCTGACACATGCGTTGCGGGAGACGGTAATGCTATGAGCCAGATTGTGCCCGCGAATCATTCGGAGTCTCTGCCGGACAGTGGGGACGGCGCGCCCGATATCATCCTGCAATATTGGCGGATTATTCTACGCCGCAAAATTCCTATTGCCATAGTCACGCTTGGCGCCATGATACTTGCCGGATCCATCACCGTGTTCGTATTGCCGAAAAGCTATGAATCCACCGTAACGCTGGCGCCTCAGATTGACTCGGGAATGGGAGGGGGGCTGTCCAGTATCCTGGCGAAAGCTGCAGGAGGAGTCGAGAATGCCGCCCAGAGCATGGGCATTTCCCTTCCAGGGGCTCCTGCAACACCGACAGATATGCTCTTGGCAATCTTAAAATCGCGGGTAATGGCTGATTCTGTGATTGAGAAGTTTAAGCTGAAAGAACTGTATGAGATAGAGACCATGGATAAAACCAGAAAAGCGTTAGCTGGTGCGACGGGGATCTCATTGACGAGA